>NZ_JBFODQ010000053.1:0-45832 GCF_040908355.1 Aeromonas sp. R2-2
CATTTCAGAATCCCAGGTCGTTTAGCTCAGCTGGGAGAGCACCTCCCTTACAAGGAGGGGGTCACTGGTTCGATCCCAGTAACGACCACCATATTTGCAGTAAAAAGTTTAAAAAAATGATTTAGATGGGTCGTTAGCTCAGTCGGTAGAGCAGTTGACTTTTAATCAATTGGTCGCTGGTTCGAATCCAGCACGACCCACCATCATTTCAGAATCCCAGGTCGTTTAGCTCAGCTGGGAGAGCACCTCCCTTACAAGGAGGGGGTCACTGGTTCGATCCCAGTAACGACCACCATATTCGCAAGCGAAGCTGAGATATCAGCTTCAGTTGCAGAGAAAGTCCCCACTCAGATGGGGATTTTTTTTGCCCGCAATTCAGTACTTCAACTTCTTCTGTTGCCGGTGTGGCGAGCCGAACGCCACCTCTTATTGTGCCACTCTGCCACTCTGTCATTTCGCACATCCTCTACTCTGCTCTGCCGAGATTGCCCGACTGCACTCCTGTCCATCGTGATGCTGCTTATATGAACGCCTGTAATAAAGTGAACGCCAGCAATAAAAAGGGCAGGCCAAGGCCTGCCCGCAAAGATGCGCAAGATGCTACATGATCCCGCGGATCAAGATCCCGCTGATCAGCAGCGGCGCCACCACGCGCCAGCACCAGAGTAGCGCCAGACGCAGGGTGGGTGACAGGCCCGCAGGCAATATGGCATCACCCAATCGCCAGCCCAGCAGCAGGGTCAGTACCAGACCAAACAGCGGCATCATCAGGTTGGAGGTCAGATAGTCGAGCAACTCGAAGATGGTCTTGCCAAACAGGGTCAGGTCACTCCAGGGGCCGAACGACAGGCTCACCGGAATGCCGGAGGCCATGATGAGCAGGGTCAACACCCGGCAGGCGCCACGACGCGACCAGCCCCACTCTTCGGTAGTGAAGCGCACCAGATGCTCCAGCATGGAGATGGAGGAGGAGAGCGCCGCCACCAGCAGCAACAGGAAGAAGACCACCCCCAGCCCCTGACCGAACGGCAGATGGCTGAACACGGCAGGCATGGTCATAAAGGTGAGCCCTGGGCCCGCGGTAGGGTCGATACTGGTAGAGGCCAGCGCCGGGAAGATCATCAAGCCCGCCAGCACCGAGATAAGGCTGGCCAGTGTGACCACCCAGACCCCGGAGCGCAGCACCCCTTCGCTATTGGGCAGGTAGGCGCCATAGGTCGTGTGTACCCCGAGCCCGATGGAGAGGGAGAAGAAGGCCAGCCCCAGCGCGTCCAGCACGCTCTGGCCGGTCAGCATGGAGAAGTCCGGCAGCAGCAGCTGGCGCACACCCGCCATGGAGCCCGGCATGGAGAGACCGACCCCCACCAGCAACAACATCATGATGAAGAGCGCGGGCATCATCCAGCGCAGTGCCCGCTCCACCCCTTTCTGAATCCCCCCCTGCACGAACCACCAGGTCAGGCCTGCGAAGATCAGATGGGTCAGCACCGGCCACCAGGGGTTGCTGACATAGCCGTTGAACAGGGCGGTGAGGGCGCTCCCCTCGCTCAGGTTGAGCTTGCCAGCCATCGCCAGCGCGGCGTAACCCACGGTCCAGCCACCGACCACGCTGTAGAAGCTGTAGATAAAGAAGCCGCAGGCGATCCCCATATACCCCATCCAGCGCCAGTTCGGCCCCACCAGTTTGCGAAACGCGCCGAGCACCCCGCGCTGGCTATGGCTGCCGAGCAGGGTTTCGCCGACCTGTACCGCTACCCCTAGGGTGAAGCTGAACAGCAGAAACACCAGCAGAAAGGCGCCACCGCCATTGGTGGCGGTCACATAGGGAAACTTCCAGATGGCACCAAGGCCAATCGCTGTGCCTGCTGCGGCCAGTACATGACCGAGACGGGAAGACCACTGAACCTGGCTCATACAACCTCCGGGTAACACGACATCGAAGCAATACTCCTCTGTAGCAATAAACGACAGACCATAAAAAAGGCCGCCTGAGGCGACCTTTGCAATGAACATTCAGAAAAACTGTGCGTGCAAGGTCACCTCTCTTGCGAGCTAAAAAATCGACCAAACAGCACGAGGATGGCAGACATGAGGTGGCAACCTGACTAATGAATGAGGGAACAGCCTAAACCATGGAAAGAATAATTGACACATAAAATCAAAAATTTTTTATGTGTGCCGCTGTCACCACTCTGACTGTACGTACAACTCAATGTGGGGAACCTCGCAGGGCAGCATCTTTTCTACCTTGTGGCTATTTACTGGGCGATAATCGACGTAGCTTCTTCTGGAACTAGTGACCGCTACATGGCGCTGACGGGAACAACGATGAGACAGGATGTCGTATGAGATGGATGGTGCTGCCCTGGTTACTGATCAGCCTGAGTGTGTCGGCGCAGCCCGGATTAACCCTGCTGAGTCACGACTTACCCCCCTTTACCGAATACCGCGACGGCAAGCTCGACGGATTTGCCATTCGCCTGATTGATGAGGTGCAGGAGGAGCTTGGCACCCGCTATCCGGTGCGGATTTACCCGCTCAAGCGGGCGCTGGCGCTGGCACGGGTCGAGCCCGGCTATGGACTGTTCGTGGTACAGCGGCTCCCGGAGCGGGAGTCCCATTTCAAATGGGTTGGCCCGCTCTTTATCAATCGGGTCTTTATCTATCAGGCGCCGGATAGTCGCCACCCGCTGACCTCGCTGGCACAGCTGCGGGATCTGCCCAGAGTGGGTGTAGTGCTGGGCAATGCCGATGATGTGCGGTTGACCCATGAGGGCTACACCAATCTTGTGCGCTACAAGACAGTCGGGGAGGCGATAGAGCGGCTGATGCTGGGCAAGATCGATGCCTTGCCGATGGCGGAGCTGGTGATGGAGGCCACCCTCGACAAGATGGGGTTATCCCGGCGCAGCATCGTCAGCAGTGGGGTGCTGCTCCATCAGGCCGGTCTCTATATCGTCTTCTCCAAGGGAACGGATGATGCCGAGATCACCCGCTGGCAGCATGCCCTGGAGGCCGTCAGAGCCGCACAGGGGCGGGCCGATGGGCCCACCCGCGAAGAGTAACCGTTACACCAGACCGCGAATCAAGATCCCGCCGATCAGCAAGGGGGCAATCCAGCGCCAGCAGTTCATCAGCAGGTGATGCCAGTGGCTGGCAATCCCTTGCGGCAGCGCCTTGCGTCCCAGCTTCCAGCCCAGCAGCAGCGTAAGCATCAGGCCGAACAGCGGCATCATCAGGTTGGAGGTGACAAAGTCCAGCAGCTCGAAAATGGTTTTGCCAAACAGGGTGGCGTGTTGCAGCGAACCAAACGACAGGCTGACCGGAACACCGCTAACCATGACGAATCCAGTGATGGCGCTGCAGGCCGTGCGGCGTGACCAGCCCCAGGTCTCGCACAGGAAGCACTGCAAATGTTCCAGCAGGGAGATGGCCGAGGAGAGCGCCGCAAAGACCAGCAGGGCGAAGAAGATCACCTCAAGCACCTGACCGAAGGGCAGCAGCTGAAACACCGCCGGCATGGTCATAAAGGTGAGGCCGGGGCCGGAGGCCGGGTCGATACCGGTCGAGGCCAGCACCGGGAAGATCATCAAGCCCGCCAGTACCGCCACCATGCTGGCCAGCAGCACCACCCAGAGGCTGGAGCGACCAACCCCTTCGCTGGTCGGCAGATAGGCGCCGTAGGTGGTGTGGATGCCAAGACCTATGGAGAGGGAGAAGAAGGCCAGCCCCATGGCATCGAGCACGCCAGACATCCCCAGCTTGCTGAAGTCGGGCATCAGGAAGTGACGTACCCCCGCCATCGCATTGGGCAGGGTGAGGCCAAAGGCGACCAGCATCAGGATCATCAGGAACAGGGCCGGCATCATCCAGCGCAGGGTGCGCTCCACCCCTTTCTGAATGCCCCCTTGCACCACCATCCAAGTGAGGGCGGCAAACAGCAGGTGAGTGAGGATTGGCCAGACGTCGCCGCTGACATAGTCATTGAAGCGGGCGGTGAGGGCTGCTGCATCACCATGGTTGAGATCGCCGGAGATGGCCATGCCGGTATAACCCAGGGTCCAGCCGCCCACCACGCTGTAGAAGCAGTAGATGAGCAGGGTAGAGATCACCCCCATTACCCCAACCCAGCGCCACTGTTTGCCGAGCAGATCGGAGAAGGCACCGACTACCCCGCGGCGACTCATGCTGCCGAGCAGGGTTTCTCCCATCAGTACCGCAACCCCCAGGGTGAAGCTGAACAGCAGAAAGACCAGCAGGAAGGCGCCGCCGCCGTTGACGGCGGTGACATAGGGGAATTTCCAGATTGCGCCGATACCGACCGCGGAACCCGCTGCGGCGAGGATGTAGCCGAGTCGGGATGACCATTGGGACTGCTTCATAAGAACTCCAATCGAGCGCCCCTTGGCAGGGGCAGAATGGCGCTCATGTTACGGAGGTCACGGCGCAATCACTACGACGGTTATCAGGTGTAAATGCGATTTATTGGCATGATTGGCTAATTTAATTCTGTTTTTTGCCCAAACCTGCCACCAAATAAAAACCGGAGCGAGATTGCTCCGGTTTGGTCTCTGACAACGGCTCGTCGGCGGACTAGATCACCCCGAGCTCCCGCAGCCGCTCCATCAGGTAGCTGTGGGCAGTATGGCGCTCGGAGAGCACCACATCCGGGCGCGGGTGGAGGAACAGCGGCAGGGAGATACGCGACTTGGCGGCGCTGCCACCGGTCGGGTTGATGACGCGGTGGGTAGTGGAGGGATAGTAGCCGCGAGAGGCCTCCTGCAGCATGTCGCCGATATTGATGATGAGGGTGCCAAAGTCACACGGCACATCCATCCATTCGCCATCGGAGCCCTTCACCTGCAGCCCCGGCTCGTTGGCGGCGGGCAGAATGGTGAGCAGGTTGATATCCTCGTGGGCGGCGGCGCGGATGGCGCCCGGCTCCTCGGTGCCATCGAACGGTGGATAGTGCAGCACCCGCAGCAGGGTCTTCTGGCTCTCTTCGATCATCGAGGAGAGGGGGCAGCTGTAGTGAGCGGCGATATCGGCCGGGGTATACTGCTCCACCCAGCCCAGCAGCTCGGCGGCCAGACCGTTGGCGAGGCGGTAGTACTCCATCGCCTGCTCCTTCAGTTCTTCCGGCATCTGGCCCCAGGGGTAGATGTGGAAGTACTCCTTGATGTCTTTCTGGCTATGGCCCTTGGCCACCTCGGAGACCGAGGGCGGGAAGTAGCCATCTTGAGTCTCGCGGTTGAACAGGAAATCCTGCTTCTGCTCGCTCATGAAGAAGCGATACCAGTTGTCGTAGATGGACTGCACCAGCTCTTTCGGAATGGGGTGGTTGGTCAGCACGCCAAAGCCGGTGGTTCGCAGGGATTCGGTGAAGCGTTGGGCCGCATCGGGTGAGCGGTAATCGACGGTCAGGACTTTCATTTTTTTTGTTGCGCGCCAGTTAAAAGATGGCGCAGTTTACCTTGCACCTGATAACAAGGAAAGCGGGTTGGCCGCCCTGTCTGGCACGGCGTTGAATAGTGACAAAAACATCAAATAAACCGCACCAGACCGCACGGGAGCGCATCCCTTGTTATGGCCTTTTATCCTCTCTAGAATGCCGCTCACTATCTTTTCCGGAGTCTGTTCATGTCCCCCAAAATCCTGTTGCTGACCCTGCCGGTATTGCTGGCGGGATGCAGTGCCCTGTCAGAAGATGAGTGCCGCACCATGAGTTGGTACAACCTGGGTTATCAGGATGGATCGGAAGGCAAAACCCGTCAGGCGACCCGCGATTACGTTTCGTCTTGCAGCGAATATGGCCTCAAAGTGGATGAAGCCGAGTGGAAACGGGGCTACGACAAGGGGCTGGAGCTCTACTGCATTCCCGAGCTGGCTTACAGCAAGGGCAAGGAGGGGCAGGCCTATCTGGGGGTATGCCCCAATGACGCCAGCTTCCTCAAGCAGTATCAGCGTGGCTACGAAGAGTACAAACTGGCTGCCCGCCTGCGGGAGATCAGCGACGAGCTGGAGCGTACCGAGCGTGATATCGATACGCTGGAGCGCAGCATCCGCAACGAAACCAACACTGAACAGCGTGACTATTACCGCGCCAAGCGCGATCGGGCCATTCGCCACTACGAATCCCTGCGCCGGGAGTACAACCGTCTGCGCTATCCGGATCGGGTGATCCAGTTCTCCTTCGGCGGTTAATCCCTCTCTTCATGGCCAGCCCGCGTGCTGGCCATGTTGCACCTTGTCAGATCAGGGCAGTACCCAGCGCTGCAGTGCCAGTGCGATACCATCTTCGTTGTGGTCGGCCGTGACCCGGTGTGCATGGCTCTGGATCTGCGGGGCCGCATTGCCCATTGCCACCGCCAGCCCAACTTGCTCGAACATGCTGATGTCGTTGTTGTTGTCCCCAAACGCCACCACCTGCTCCATTGCAATCCCTTCGCTGGCTGCCCACTGGGCAAGCCGGCTGCCCTTGCTGCAACCGGGCTGTACCAGCTCCACCGCATAGGGGGCCGCCCAGTCACGGGTAAAGGGCATCTGCTCGACCACCTCGCCCATAAAGGTGTGCAGGCGTGCCGGATCCTGATTGAACAGCTCCAGTTTCCAGACCGGGTTGTCGAGCCAGCCTGCCAGCTCCTCAACCGGATGGAGGGCGATCTTGAGGTGGTCCGGCTGATTGGCCGACCATTGGCGGATGCGGGTGACATGCTCTTCGCAGCCGATGTAGCCGATCCCCTCGCTCAGGTGGAACAGGGCGCCCATCTGCTGTGCCTCGACCGCGACCAGCAGCTTGGTAAGCGGGGCGGCCGCCAGCGGGTCGCCGCTGAGGATCCGGTTCTGCACCGGATCATAGAGATAGGCGCCATTGCTGCAGATGAGGGGGGTATCGAGGGCCAGCTCGTGGTGAAAGGGGCGTGCCGTCATGTAGTGGCGCCCCGTGACCAGCAGCACCTTGATGCCGTGGGCGCGGGCCTGCGCCAGGGCTGCCCGGGTGGCCGACGAGATCTTGTGATCCCGGGTCAGCAGGGTGCCATCCATATCGAGCGCGATGGCCTTGTATTCACTCATAGCTCCTCCAGCATCGAACAAATCCGCAAAGAGCTTTACCGTCCCAGACCCGGCGCCCCGATGCAAGTCTTGCCCGTGGCCGAAGCGCCGAACTGTGATCCCTTCGTGGCTCAGGTGCAGCTGGCCAGCTGTTGACGACGGTCGGCACGGCGGCGCAGCAGATAGAAACCGGCGGCACTGGCAAGGGAGCAGAGGGTGGCGAGATAGAAGGGCCACTCGGTACCGGCCAGCAGCACCAGACTGCCGAGCAGCACCGCCAGGATCTCGCTACCCACGGCGAGGGCGCGGTAGAGCCCCATCGCCTGCCCCTGCTGCTCCGGGTGACTGCGGTTGGAGATCGCCACCGAGGTGGCCAGCTCCCCCAGACTCATGCCGATGCCAGCGGGAACGAAGGTAAGCGCCAGTCCCCACCAGTGCACGGGCAGGATAAAGAGCAGCATGCCGCTCGCCATCACCAGATGGCCGACAATCCCGAGGGAGCTGCCGCGCCAGTGGCGGGCGATGCGAGAGCCGAGCCAGGAGCCCGCCATCATGGGCAGGCTCACCAGCACCGCCGCCTGCGCCAGCTGGGCCGGATCCCAGGCCAGCCTCTCCACCAGCCAGATATTGAAGTAGGTGAAATAGAGCTGCACGGCGCCATAGCTGATCAGGGTGAGCGCGAAGTAGGGGAGCAGGGCCGGTTGCAGCAACAGCTGGCGGCTGGAGAGGGTCGGGGCCTGCCGGGCGGCCGCCACCGGCGGACGATAGGGGATCAGCCAGTAGACCAGCAGCAGGTTGAGCAGGGTCATCGCGACGGCCAGCCAGGCGGCCAGACTGTAATCCCCCGAGATCACCGCGGCGTAGCCCCCGATCATCGGCCCCACGACCCAGCCCAGATTCATACCGATGTTGATCCAGGCGAAGCTGCGCGCCTTGTGCTCCTTGCCGGCGAGATCCGCCGCCATCGCCTGCACGATGGCGATGTTGCCGTTGCACAGCCCCTCCACAATCCGGCTGAGCAGTAACAGGGGGAGGGAGCGCCAGGCGATACCGAGTGCCATCAGGGCATAGCCTGCCAGTACCCCCGCCAGCGAGAGCAACAGCAGTGGCTTGCGGCCATAGCGGTCGGAGAGGCGACCGAGCCAGGGGCTGCCCACCAGCTGGAACAGGGGGTAGAGCCCCATGATGACCCCCAGCCACACCTTGCGGCTCCAGTCAGAGGCATCCGGCGTCAGCATGCCGTGGGCCGGATCCAGCAGCAAGGGTGCCAACACCGGGGAGGGGAGGCTGAAACCTGCAACTGCCAGCGTGACCGTCATGACCAGCACCCAGAGGGGATTTTTGTGCCCGTGTTTCTCCATGTTGCACCCATTAAGTAAAGTTATTGGTTTATTTATGCTGATTCATAGATGGGATTAAGTAAAGTGAATTGTTGATTTAATAAAGGGCGATCCTCATAATGAGACCATGAACGCAAGCACCGACAAGATCCTGTTTCTGCTCAAGAGCCGTGGCCCGCAGAGCGCCGCCGCGCTGGGGGAGCAGTTGCAGATGACCTCCATGGGCGCCCGCCAGCACCTGCTCGCACTGGAGCAGGAGGGGTGGGTTACATTCAGCGACGAGGCGCGCGGGCGCGGTCGTCCCGTGCGGCTGTGGCAGCTCACCGAGCAGGCCTGGCAGCGCTTCCCCGATAGCCATAGCGACCTGACAGTGCAACTGATCGACAACGTGCGCGAGCTGTTTGGCGAGGAGGGGATGGAGCGGCTGATCCAGCAGCGGGAGCTGCAGATGCTTGCTCGCTATCAGGAGGCGCTGGGGTCCCATGGTCTCTCTGGCCGGCTGGCGGCGCTCAAGGAGCTGCGTACTCGCGAGGGCTACATGGCGGAGATCCGCCGCGAAGAGGATGGCAGCTGGCTGCTGTGGGAGAGCCACTGTCCCATCTGTGCGGCGGCGCGCACCTGCCGCGGTTTCTGTCGCAGCGAACTGGCGCTGTTTCGCCAGCTGCTGGCGCCGGCGAGGGTGGAGCGGGAGCAATATCTGCTGGAGGGGGCGCATCGCTGCCTCTATCGCATCACGCCGCCCGCGCTCTGATTTCGTCAAACGCCCAAAAACAACAAAGCAGGCGCCGGGATGCCTGCTTTGTTGCCTTCGGGGAGGGGGTTCTCTCGTTCCAGCCCGTCGTTTCCCGATAAGGTAAGACGGCTGATGGGGCTCTTGACCCGGTAAGGTCCTTCACCGCAGAGACCCGGTCAGGTATCTGCTTTGCCACCGGAAGATGTAACCATAGTATCCCTCCCGTGCCGGTGAGTGGTTGCAAAGCAACCACTTTTTTCGGTTGTTTTTGCAATAGTTCACCCTTAATCTAGGAAAAGTGGATTAGTCATTGCAACGAGGAAGGGTAGATGCTGAAACTTGATCGCATAGACAGACATATTCTCGAGCTGATGCAGGAGAATGGCCGCATCAGCAATCTGGAACTGGCCGAGCTGGTCGGGCTCTCGCCGTCCCCCTGCTCCCGCCGGGTCAAGGCGCTGGAGGATGCCGGTCTCATCGACACCCACGTTACTCTGCTCAACGCCCGCCAGCTTGGCCTCACCCTCACCGCCTACATTCATATCTCCATGGACAGACACACGCCCGAGCGGTTCGAAAACTTCGATCGCGCCATCAGCGAACTGCCCGAAGTGCTGGAGTGTGACCTCATCACCGGCAATGATGCCGACTACCAACTCAAGGTGGTGGTGCGCGACATGGAGCACTATCAGCACTTCCTGCTGGACAAGCTGACCCATATTCCGGGGGTGACCGGAGTGCGCTCCAGCTTCGTGCTGCGTCGCATCAAGCACAAGACGGCACTACCGCTCAACCATCTGGGGTGAGCCCGCGCAAGCCGCTTATATAAACAGAAAGAGGAGGCCAGTGGCCTCCTCTTTTGCTATTCGCTCTTGGTTATTCGGTAGTGGTTATCGGGTCTGGATTAGCTGTCGCGGTGACGGGGCGACTGCCGCTGTCAGACGCTGACCTGGCTGATGTCTTCCACCTGCAGCAGCCAGCCGCTCTGCTCCTGCTGCGGTTCGCCGCTGACCCGCAGCCGCTCGCCGGTCGGCACCCACTGCCCCTCGGGCAGGGAGACCAGCAGGCTCTCGCTGCCGTTGTCGAACAGCCAGCGATCTTCGCCAAGCGATTCAATCAGATAACCTTCCATCTCCACTCTGGACTCGGCTTGCCAGGATGGCGCAACGGAATCACGGCTCTCGATGAAATCCCCCTGAACACCAAAACTGGCTAGCCCCCACAGAATGGAGAGCCCGACGATGGATGTTTGCATCTTGTCTCTCCTCTTTTGGAACTGTAGGGCCAGTATGGGAACAGAAAACTGAGCGCACCATGAACAAGGTGGCAAAGTGCTGGCGAGATCGCGAAAAAATCCGGCCAATTGGCCGGCAGTGTCATTTTATGGTGCCTGGATCACACTATTTGGCGGCTTCTTCTGCCATCCGTTCAGCTCTTGGCTTATTCGTCCACATGGCTACCCCGCGATGATCCCCACAGATCCCCTCTGCCACCACGGCGCGAACCCGGGTGCCATCTTTGCAAATGGCCTGCCAGGCGTCGGCATCATCGATGGCGAGCGAGTTGGGGGGCGGCGTGGTTTGGCAAGCCGTGAGCAGCAGAGCGCACAGGGGGAGCAATTTTTTCATGGCGGACTCCTCGGGGTGATGGGGGACTGAGAGGATGGGGATGACCTCTCCATCCGGGCTTCACTCCCCAGCATCAGTGATAACCGGTTAAGGGGCAAGGGGGGGGACCACTGACGGCCGCAGGTGCCGTGCAGCCGGGGCTTGCCCTGTGCCCTCCTTGGGCCTAAGGTGGGGCCGTTTTACTGCCTGATTGAAGGAGCGTTTTCATGTCCACTCTCTATCCCCGCGTCGGGGTCGGCGTCATTCTGACCAACGCCCAAGGCCAGGTGCTGCTTGGCAAGCGCAAAGGGAGCCATGCCCCCTACTGGTCGATCCCGGGTGGTCATCTGGAGTTGGGGGAGAGCTTCGAGTCGGCGGCGATCCGCGAGGTGGCCGAGGAGACCGGACTTGAGATCCATGGGCCCGAGGTGGTGGCGGTGACCAACAATCTGGAGACCTGGCGCGAGAGCGGGCTGCACTATATCTCGGTGACACTGTATGCTCGGGCCGATAGCGAACCGCAACTGCTGGAGCCGGAGAAGTGCGAAGGCTGGGTCTGGTGCGATCCGCGCGAGTTGCCCGAGCCCCATTTCGACGCCAGCCGCCAATCCATCGCCTGCTGGCTGGCGGGACGCTGCTATCTGCCGGGTGATGTGCCAATGGTGTCGGCCGAATCAGTCTGATTGTCATAAAACGATCATCGCGCTGTCATAATATCCCCTCTCCATCGGGAGAATAGGGATGAGGGAGAAGAGCGTGGGACAGGTATTTATTCAGTTTTTATGGCTGGGATGCATCAGTTTTGGCGGCCCGGCCGCTCATATCGGCTATTTCCAGCGCACCTTCGTCCAGCGGCTCGGCTGGCTGACACAGGCCGAATTTGCCCGCCTGCTGGCGCTGTGCCAACTGCTGCCAGGGCCTGCCTCCAGCCAGCTTGGTTTCGCCATCGGTCGTCATCGCGCCGGTCTGGGTGGGGCGCTCTCTGCTTTTGTTGGCTTCACGCTGCCCTCATTTCTGCTGCTACTGGTGGCCGCGATCGGTATCGGCCAGCTGGGCAGCAATCTGTGGCTTGATGCGGCGCTGCACGGCCTCAAGCTGTTGGCGCTCATCGTGGTGGCCGATGCAGTGCTCACCATGAGTCGTCAGTTTTGTGCCACTGGAGTGACCCAAGGGATCATGGTGGTGACCGCTGCTGCACTCTGGTGGCAGCCCGGTCTGCTGACTCAACTGTTGATGCTGGCGGGAGCTGCGTTGATCTGCGCCCGCAGCCAGCGCGGGGCGGGGAGTCGCCCTGCCACCGCTGAGCTGCCTTCTGCCGCCAGCAGTCAGCCTCATTGGCCGACCCTGCTGCTGTTTGGCATCCTTTTTATCGGTCTGCCGCTGCTCGGCAGCCCGCTTGGCCAGCTGGTTGCCGACTTCTATCGCGCCGGTAGTCTGGTGTTTGGCGGTGGTCATGTGGTGCTGCCGTTGCTGCAAGAGAGCGTGGGACACACTCTCAACGAGCAGCAGTTTCTGACCGGTTACAGCCTGGCCCAGTTGGTGCCGGGCCCCATGTTTACCCTTGCCACCTATCTTGGCGCCCAGCTGCAGCCCGAGATGCCTATGACCGGGGCCCTGTTGGCGACCCTGGCGCTCTTTGTGCCCGGCTTTCTGCTGCTCTGGGCGGTGGGCCCCTGCTGGCAACAGTGGTTGGCCCAGCCCCGTCTGGCGGGGGCCGTCACCGGAATCAACGCCGCCGTGGTGGGCTTGTTGCTGGCGGCCCTCTATCAGCCGGTGTGGCAGAGCGCGGTGCTGGCGCCGACCGATCTGGCGCTGGCGGCCATCGGCTTTTATCTGCTGCGGGTGTTGAAGTTGCCGGTGCCGGCCATCGCGGCCCTGCTGGTGATGGCAGCTATCCTGCTGGCGTGAAGCCGGTGAAATCCCGATAAAAAACGGCGCCTCCGTGATGGAGGCGCCGTTTTTATTGCAATGGGTCAGCCGCTTAAGCGTCGGGATCGAAATCCAGACTCAGGCTGTTGACGCAGTAGCGCTGGCCTGTCTCGGTCGGTCCGTCGGGGAAAACGTGACCGAGGTGAGAGCCGCACTGGCGGCAGGTGATCTCCACTCGCTTCATGCCGTGGCTGTTGTCCTCGGTGTACTCCACCGTCCCCTCGATGGCCTTGTCGAATGAGGGCCAGCCGCAGCCGGAATCAAACTTGGCTCCTGAGTGAAACAGCACGCTCTTGCAGCAGACACAGAGGTAGTCGCCGCTCTTGCGATTGTGGAGCAGGGCGCCGCTGTAGGGGCGCTCGGTGCCCTTCTCCCAGCAGACGTGAAACTGCTCGGCGGTCAGTTTGCTGCGCCACTGTTCCGGATTGTTACTGCTCATACCGACTCCTTGCCATCCATACCGGAGCCCAGCATAGCGGCTCCGTAAAGCTGACTCCAGCATGCCTCTTATGCTTTGCCTGTATCTGTGATCGAGGTGGCAACCATCTCCTCACCGGATGCAGGGAGAATTTCCTGCTGCGGTGGCTGGGCATCCTCCGCCGTGCTGGCCAGCGCCACCCGCTCCAGCAGTTTGAGGGAGTGGGCCCGGCCGACCGCCACCTGCCGTTTGATGTCATCCGGCAGGAAGGGCAGCCCATCGTTGGTGGCGGTGTCGATGGTCTGGATCCACTCCAGCCCTTCCCCCGGCGGCGGCAGACGGAACTGGATATCGTAGTCGCTGGCGTTGAACAGCACGTACCAGCGCTCGCCGACACAGTTGATCATGCCGATATCCATGGCGAACGCCTGCCCCATGGGGGCGTGCCAATCCTGATCGGTGAGCTGGTGGCCGTCCGGGTGATACCAGTTGACCTGATGGCAGTTGGATGGTGTGCCATTCCAACTGTCGTCGCTCAGTTGCAGGTTGGAGAAGACGCAGGACTCCGCCCGCAGCGCCATCATCTGCTGGGTGAAGGCGAACAGGCGCTCATCCTCCGGTCGCCACTGCCAGTTGACCCAGCTGATCTGGTTGTCCTGACAGTAGGCGTTGTTGTTGCCAAGCTGGCTGCGGCCCATCTCGTCGCCGGCGAGGAAGTGGGGAGTACCTTGGGAGAGCAGCAGGGTGGCAATCAGATTGCGCTTCTGCTGCTGGCGCAAGCTGTTGACCCGCGGATCCAGGGTCGGCCCTTCTACCCCGTGGTTATAGGAGAGGTTGTTGCCGTGGCCATCGCGATTGTCCTCACCGTTGGCCTGATTGTGGCGCTGGTTGTAGGAGACCAGATCCTCCAGGGTGAAACCGTCGTGATAGCAGAGGTAGTTGACGCTGGTGTGGGGGGAGCGCCAGTTCTTCGGGAAGATATCCCGCGAGCCTACCAGGCGGGTGGCGAAGTCCCCCATCTTGCCCGCATCACCGCGCCAGAAGGCGCGCACCGTATCGCGGTAGCGGTCATTGATCTCCTGCCACTGGCTCGGGAACTGACCCAGCCGGTAGCCGAAGGGGCCTATGTCCCAGGGTTCGGCGATGAGCTTGACCTGTGACAACACAGGGTCGGCCATCACGGCCTTGAAGAAGGCGCCCATGGGCTCGAACTCCCCCGCTTCCCGCGCCAGCGTCACCGCCAGATCGAAACGGAAGCCATCCACCTGCATCTCGGTGACCCAGTAGCGCAGAGCATCGAGCACCAGCCGCAGGGTGTTGGGGTGATCCAGATTGACGCTGTTGCCACAACCGGTCACGTTGGCGTGACGGGTGTAGTCCGGGCCGTGGGGGCCCGCTTCGAAGGCGTAGTAACCGGCGTTGTCAAAGCCCTTGAACGAGAGGGTAGGGCCGTCGAAGCCAGAGGCGGCAGTGTGGTTGTAGACCACATCCAGAATCACCTCGAGCCCGGCCCGGTGCAGCTCGCGCACCATGGTCTTGAACTCGGTCACCGCCTCGTCGGCTCGGGTGCTGTAACGCGGCTCCGGGGCGAAGAAGGCAATGGGGTTGTAGCCCCAGTAGTTGGTGAGTCCCAGCTGCTCCAGTCGCGGTTCCGACATGAAGGCGGCCACCGGCATCAGCTGCACCGAGGTGATGCCGAGGCTCTTCATGTGTTCGATAACCAGCGGGTGACAGATGCCAAGGTAGGTGCCCTGCAGCGCTTTGGGGATCCCCGGGTGCTGCTTGGTAAAGCCCTTGACATGGGTCTCGTAGATAATGGTGCGGGCCGGACTGATCCCGGGTTTGCCAACCCCTTGCCAGTCAAAACTGTCATCCACTACCACCGACTTGGCAATCATCCCGGCACTGTCCCCCTGATAGAGGGCTTCATCCCAGTAGGTGGGACGACTGAGCGCCTTGGCGTAGGGGTCGATCAGCAGTTTTTGCGGATCGAACAGCATCCCCTCCTGCGGGGTGCCATAGACACGATAGCCGTAGCGCTGACCGGCCTTTACACCGCGCACGTAGCCAAAGCGATACTGGCCACGGCGGCCGGGCAACTCCAGCCGCATCAGCTCCTGCTCCTGCTCGTCGTACAGGCAGATCTCCACCTTGTCCGACTGGGGGGCCCAGACGCAGAAGTGGCAACCGTTCTCGTCAAGGCGGGCCCCCAGCGGGTGGCCCACCCCTTTTTCCATTACAAGCATCAAGACTCCTGTTTGATAAACAAGGTCGCCAGCGGCGGCAGATCCAGCACTATGCTATGTGCCATCCCCTGCCAGGGGGTCGGCTCGGCAGCGAACACCAGACCTACATCATAGTTACTACCCCAGTAATACTCGCTGTCGGTGTTGAGCACCACCCGATAATTGCCCGCCGCAGGGACGCCGATCCGATATTCGAGACGGGGCACCGGGGTGAAGTTGCAAGCGACCACAATAGCCTGCTTGCCCTCTTTGTCCGCCCGCAGCCAGGCAAAGATGCTGTTGTCGGCATCGTTGTGATCCAGCCAGCGGAAGCCGGTCTGCTCATAATCGGCCTGATACAAGGCAGGCTCATGACGGTAGAGGTGGTTGAGATCGTGGATCAGCCGCTGCTGACCGGCATGCTTGGGATATTGCAGCAGGTGCCACGGCAGCTGGGCGTCGTGGTTCCACTCGTTGCTCTGAGCGATTTCGGTGCCCATGAAGTTGAGCTTCTTGCCCGGGTGGGCGTACATAAAGCCCATGTAGGCCCGCAGGTTGGCGGCTTGCTGCCACTCGTCACCGGGCATCTTGTAGAGCATGGAGTGCTTGCCGTGCACCACCTCGTCGTGGGAGAGCGACAGGATGAAGTTCTCGTCATAGTGGTAAACCATGGAGAAGGTCATGTCGTTGTGGTGGTAGCGACGGTGGATCGGCTCTTTCTGCATGTAGGTGAGGGTGTCGTGCATCCAGCCCATATTCCACTTGAAGCCAAAGCCCAGGCCGCCGAGGAAGGTGGGGCGGGAGACACCGGCAAAGGCGGTGGACTCCTCGGCGATGGTCATGGCGTGGGGATACTTGCCGTAGACCTCCTCGTTGGTCCACTTCAAGAGGCTGATCGCCTCGTAGTTGTGGTTGCCGCCATCGACGTTGGGTACCCACTCGCCGGCGTTGCGCGAATAGTCCAGATAGAGCATGGAGGCGACCGCATCCACCCGCAGGCCGTCGATATGGAACTTGTCGAGCCAGAACAGGGCGCTCGCCACCAGGAACTGGCGCACTGTGTCGCGGCCAAAGTCGTAGATGTAGGAGTTCCAGTCCGGGTGCCAGCCACGGCGCGGATCTTCATATTCGTAGAGCGGGGTGCCGTCGAAACGGGCCAGTCCGTGGGCATCGGACGGGAAGTGGGCGGGCACCCAGTCCAGAATGATGCCGATGCCAGCCTGGTGGCACTGGTCGACGAAGTATTTGAAATCATCAGCGGTGCCGTAGCGGCTGGTAGGGGAGAACATTCCCACCGGCTGATAGCCCCAGGAGCCGCTGAAAGGGTGCTCGGAGACCGGCAGCAGCTCGATGTGGGTGTACTCCATCTCCTTGACGTAGGCGACCAGCTCCACCGCCAGCTCGCGCCAGCTCAGGCTGTCGCCATTGGGGTGGCGTTTCCAAGAGCCGACATGCAGCTCATAGATGGAGAGCGGCTGCTCACGCTTGTCGTTGTGCTGGCTGGCAATCCACTCGGCATCCTGCCACTGGTACTGGGCGTGGTCATAGACCACGGAGGCGAACGACGGATACTGCTCGCAATAGAAGCCGACCGGATCGCTCTTGTGGGGCAGCCGGTTGCCCATGGGGTCCTTGAGCTCGAACTTGTAGCGATCCCCGGCCTTGAGGCCCGGCACAAACAGCACCCAGTGACCGCAGAGGCTGCGCTGCATCGGGTGGCGGCGGCCATCCCAGAAGTTGAAATCGCCGATGAGGCTCACGGCGGTGGCGCTCGGTGCATAGACCGCAAAACGCACCCCTTCTACCTGCAGGCCAAGATGCTCCACGGTGCGTAACTGGGCGCCAAGGGTGTGGTAGAGGTTTTCCGGTTGGGCGGTCAGTTCGGCCAGGCCTGCCCAGGCGGCATCCTGAAACTGATAGGGGTCGATGACCTCGGTGGTGGCATCTTGGTAGCTGGCGAGCAGCTGATAGGGGAAGGAGTTTTTGCGGCGGGTGAAAACAGTTTCAAAAAGACCCGATTCATCGGTGGGCGCCAGGGTGGCAACAACTTTGCCCGACTTGAGATCCTTGACGCGAACTTCGAGGGCATCAGGCAACCAGGCGGTCAGTTTGAGGCCGGGCCCATCCGGATTGGCCTGCAGGCCTAAGTGAGAGAAGGGATCGGAACAGCGGGCAGCAACCAAACGTTCAACGAGCATCGAGATTTCCTTTCATGACAGAGCATCCACTCCGGCCGAAGCCGGAGTGGATTTAGGTGAGAGCGCTGTGGGAGACAGCGTCTCAACGACTGGCCTCATCACGGGCTTGGCTCATCTTGCCAGCCAGTGCCTTGAGTGCCTCATTGGCAAAAATATCTTCCAGATCAGCGGAGAGCTTGCGGCGCCAGTTGGGGTATTCGTAACTGGTGCCCGGTACGTTGACCGGCTTGTCCATCTCCAGCCAGTCTTCCAGCTGGGTACTGAACAGGGCGCAGCTGCCGCGGGACATGTGGATCTGCAGACCGTGGTTGAGTTCGGTATTCATACCGACCCAGTTCACGTCATGGCTGATGCTCTCGGGGATAACACCGTGGCCATGCAGGCTGTCGAGGATCCGCTGTTTGGCCTGGTGGCGATCAGCATACAGAGTCTTCAATACATCTTCATCCGGATACAGACCCAGTTGACGGCCGAGCGCCAGATCGTCACAGTGCCAGAAGCCCTTGAGGGTCGGCATGTCGTGAGTGGTCAGGGCCGACATCGCCTGCTCGGCGTAGTGCGCCGGAGAGATAAAGCCACCATCGTCCTTGGAGCGCTCGAAGAAGAACACCTTGTAGGAGTGAACGCCGTTCTCTTTCAAAGTCACGTCGATCCCCTCCGGCACGGTGCCCAGATCCTCGCCGATCAGCAGGCACTGATTACGGTGGGATTCGAGGGCCAGAATGCCCAGCAGATCGTTGACCGGATAGTAGATGTAGGCGCCCTTGGCGGCGGACGCTCCGGGCGGTACCCACCACAGGCGCAGCAAGGCCATCACGTGGTCGATGCGCAGTGCGCCGCATGAGCGCATGTTGGTACGGAACAAGTCCACCATCGGCTGATAGGCCGCTTCGAACAGTTTGTTCGGGTTCATCGGGGGCAGGCCCCAGTTCTGACCAAGCGGGCCGAGGATATCGGGCGGCGCACCGACCGAGGCTTTCGGACAGTAGAGATCCTGGTTGGCCCAGATCTCGGTGGAGCCTTCGGAGACGCCCACTGCCAGATCCCGGTAGATCCCCATCACCATGCCGGCAGCCTTGGCGCGGGCATCGGCTTGCGCCAGTTGTTCGTCAGCCAGGAACTGCAGATAGAGGTAGAAGTTGACATCTTGCGGGTGCTCGGCCATCCAGGCGGCAACGGCAGGGTTGTGGTAATCGCGCAGCTCCTGCGGCCATACCGGCCAGCCCCAGGCATTTTCGCCTTTGGCATAGAAGTGGGCCTGCAGGGCATCAAATGCTGCCTGCTGTTGCAGGCTGTCGCCACCGGCGGCCACGAAGGCATCAAAGGCGGCCTGACGCTCGGCGCTCAGGGTGGCTTCGTCGAACACCTGACGCAGCATGCCGAGTTTGGTCTGGATCACGCCGGTGTAATCGACATTCTCTTTGGCGCGCAGATCGGCCAGATGTTGCTGGAAGGCAGGACTTGCCACTTCCGCTTTCAGGCGAGCGCTTTGCTGGAATTCGGGCACCGCTTCCACATTGATATAGGCCACGTTGAGCCAGCGACGGGAAGAGGGGCTATAGGGACTGGCGCTCTCGGGATTGGCCGGATAGAGGGCGTGGATGGGGTTGAGGCCGACGAAGTGAGCACCCCAGGCGGCGGCTTTCTCAACCAGCTGGCCCAGATCGCTGAAATCACCGATACCCCAGTTGTGGCGGCTGCGCAGGCAGTAGAGCTGCACGCTCGGACCCCATACCTTGCGGCCATCGGCAATTGGCGCCTGCTTGTAGCAGGCCTTGGGGGCAACGATGAGGCGCATGGTAGCCAGCGGCTCGTCATTGCCCTCTTCCAGCAGCACCAGCTGGTGATAACCCAGCTCCGGGGCCATATCCAGAGTGACGCGATAGGCCTGGCACTCCATCTCTTCAAACTCGGCCACGCCGACCAGCTCACCCTCGATGGGGGTGAATTGACCGGACAACACAGCACCCTGCTCCTGCTGGAGCTGCCAGGTGAGGGCATCGTTGACGAATTCGATGGGGAGGCGAACCTCAAGGGTAACGGCGTCGCCGGTGCGAACCACCATCACAGGATCCAGCGCCCGCAGCCAGTGCTGGCGATGCTCCTCTTCCAGCTGCTGCACCAGTGCGGCCTCGTCATCGACGCGGTAGCCCATGGCGCCCAGCATGGCGGCCTTGCTCTCTTCTGATACCTGGGCCGGGTGGCCCCAGGCATCGACATACTCGCTGGCGATACCTTTTGCGGCAGCCAGCTGTTCAATCAGGGTGGTCATAGTTTGAGAATTCCCGCTGTGGATTCTATCTATACTATTTTGTTTGATTTTTATGGGGTGGTACTTGAACAGTGGCTCTTGGGCCATGCTAAACCGCGCACATTTTTACATATCTCTGTGAATGGTTGTGTGACCGAGTAGGCACTATTGTTGATATCTGCGCGATGCCACGAACTGGCACTTTTTTCGTCAAAACGTGGTAATCAGTTACATAAACAGAAAATTAATTTCACAGTTTTTCATGATATAGCGCAATTTCAGACAGAATGTTGGTTGACTCACCGGAGAGTTCTAGTAAATTTACAAGCGGAATTTTCTTTGACTACTGAACAGTTAGGTAACTAAATATGACTATCAAAGTAGGTATTAACGGTTTTGGCCGTATCGGTCGTTTCGTATTCCGTCTGGCTTGCGAGCGTGCAGACATCGAAGTTGTTGGTATCAACGACCTGATCGATGTTGACTACATGGCTTACATGCTGAAGTACGATTCAACTCACGGTCGTTTCAATGGTACCGTTGAAGTTAAAGACGGCAACCTGGTTGTAAACGGCAAAACCGTACGTGTTACCGCTGAGCGTGACCCGGCCAACCTGAAGTGGGGCGAAATCGGTGTTGACGTTGTTGCTGAAGCTACCGGTCTGTTCCTGACCGACGAGACTGCTCGTAAGCACATCGCTGCTGGTGCCAAGAAAGTTGTTCTGACTGGCCCGTCCAAAGACGCTACCCCGATGTTCGTAATGGGTGTTAACGACTCTACCTACGCTGGCCAGGACATCGTTTCCAACGCTTCCTGCACCACCAACTGCCTGGCCCCGATCGCCAAGGTTCTGAACGATACCTTCGGTATCGAGTCTGGCCTGATGACCACCGTTCACGCTACCACTGCTACCCAGAAGACCGTTGATGGTCCGTCTGCCAAAGACTGGCGCGGTGGCCGCGGTGCGGCTCAGAACATCATCCCGTCCTCTACCGGTGCTGCCAAAGCTGTTGGCGTAGTTATTCCGGAACTGAAAGGCCTGCTGACCGGTATGGCTTTCCGTGTTCCGACTCCGGACGTGTCTGTTGTTGACCTGACCGTTAACCTGAAGAAAGCTGCCACCTACGCAGAAATCTGCGAAGCGATGAAAGCTGCTTCCGAAGGCGCTATGAAAGGCGTTCTGGGCTACACCGAAGACGAAGTTGTATCTACCGACTTCCTGGGTGAGCGTCAGACCTCCGTATTCGACGCCAAGGCTGGTATCCAGCTGAACGACAAATTCGTTAAAGTTGTATCCTGGTACGACAACGAAATGGGCTACTCCAGCAAAGTTCTGGACCTGATCGCTCACATCTCCAAGTAATTTGGGATGCGCAATCGCGTAGCTTGAAAAAGGCGGCCATTGGCCGCCTTTTTGTTTTTCGGTTTCCCCTGATGACAGGAGTCCACATGCAATCCATTCGTCCCCTGACAGCCAATTGCAAGCTTGCCAACAATGCGGCCGCTCTGCCGGTTCTCACCATCAACAACGACTATGCCAAGGCAGAAATCAGCCTGTTTGGCGCCCATGTGCTGAGCTATCAGCGTCATGGCGAGCCGGCCTCCATCTGGCTGAGCGACAAGGCGGTGCTGGATGGCAGCAAGCCTGTTCGCGGTGGTATCCCGATCTGCTGGCCCTGGTTTGGCCCGGCGCCCGCCCGCGTTGGTAGCGGCAAGCCCTCCCACGGTTTTGCACGCACCATCCTCTGGATGCTGGACGGGGTCTCAGATCACGCTGACGGCACGCTTGTTCATCTCTCCCTGCGCGACAGCGATGCGACCCGTGCCCTGTGGGATCACTCCTTCGAGCTGGAGCTGGACGTGCTGGTGGGCAAAGAGCTTTCGCTGGTGCTGACCACTCGCAATACAGGTGCTCAGCCGCTGACTTACAGCGGTGCGCTGCACACCTATTTGCAGATCAGCGCACCGGAGGCGGTGAGCGTGAGCGGTCTGGGCGAGCCCTATGCCGACAAGCTGACCGGACAGGATGCCAAGCAGCAGGGGGCATTGACCCTGAGCGGGCCGCTGGATCGGGTCTACTGGCAGCCAGAGGCGATGGTGAGAGTGCAGGATGGTGAGCGCGAGACCCGGGTTGTCAGTGGCAACCACGACAGCGTGGTGGTCTGGACCCCCTGGCTGGAAGGGGCCACCGCCATGGCCGACATGAGCGACGATGGCTATCGCACTATGCTCTGCGTCGAAGCGGCCATCGCCGGTGAGGCGGGTGTGACCATTGCGCCGGATGAAGAGCACAGCCTCTCCACTGTGATCATCTGAGCAGGATGAGTTTCAGATAAGTAAAGAGGGCTCCCGCGGGAGCCCTCTTTACATCTGGTGACGGCGGCAATCAGGCGTTGCCCTGAGTCTTGAGCTTGAGTTCGGCGGCGAAATTGAGCATCCGGTCGAGGGGGATGAGGGCCTTTACCCGCAGCGCTTCATCGACATGGATCTCGTGGCGCTCGGCACCACCGGTGAGGGCCTCCTTGATCGCCACCAGACCGTTCATCGCCATCCAGGGACAGTGAGCGCAACTGCGGCAGGTGGCGCCATCGCCACCGGTCGGGGCTTCCACCATCTCTTTCTCCGGACAGGCCTGCTGCATCTTGTAGAAGATGCCCCGATCGGTTGCCACGATCAGCTTCTGCTGGGGCAGCTCCTTGGCCGCCTTGATCAGCTGACTGGTGGAGCCCACCGCATCGGCCAGCTCAATCACCGAGGCGGGGGATTCCGGATGAACCAGCACGGCGGCGTCCGGATTCTGCTCTTTCAGCTCGCGCAGGGCACGGGCCTTGAACTCGTCGTGGACGATGCAGTGGCCCTGCCAGCGCAGCATCTGCGCCCCGGTCTTCTTCTCGATATAGGCGCCCAGATGGCGATCCGGGCCCCAGATGATCTTGTGACCCAGACTGTCGAGGTGTTCGACGATCTCCAGCGCAATGCTGGAGGTCACCACCCAGTCAGCCCGCGCTTTGACCGCAGCCGAGGTATTGGCGTAGACCACCACGGTATGGTCGGGATTGGCATCGCAGAAGGCGGAGAACTGTTCGATGGGACAGCCCAGATCGAGGGAGCATTCGGCCTCCAGCGTCGGCATCAGCACCCGCTTGTGGGGGCTCAGGATCTTGGAGGTTTCCCCCATAAAGCGCACCCCGGCGACGATCAGGGTTTGCGCCTCGTGATCGCGGCCAAAGCGGGCCATCTCCAGCGAGTCACCGACGAAACCGCCGGTGGCTTCGGCCAGCGCCTGGATCTCGGGATCCGTGTAGTAGTGGGCAACCAGTACCGCTTTGCGCTCCTTGAGCAGCGCCTTGATTTCTGTGGTCAAGGTCGTTCTCTGCTCGGCACTCAGGGGAAGAGGTTTGGCCGGAAAGGGGTAGTCCATCGCGACTACCGGCGGGACACTGCTCAGTGCATTGCTCATTGCGACTGTTCCATCAACGCTCGGGAAGGCAAAAATTATAACCAGAAGCCTGCCACAAACCCATCAACAAATCGGGTGAAGCGCAAGTGGGCGAATATACTCAAGTAATTCGTTGTTATTCTGCCATAAGGAGTTGCCGCATGAAGCAACGTTCCCTCAAGTTCAAGCTGCTGTGCCTTACCATGGGGCTGTTTCTGCTGACCGGGCTGGCCATGACCCTGTTGCAATCGGCCTCTTTCAGCTCCCTTCGCAACATGGTGATGACCCAGACCAGCGATGCATTGGAAGAGGAGGTCTCCCGCAGCCTGCAGTATCAGGCGGAGCGCTATGCCATCCAGATTGCCTCGCTGATGCAGAACTCCTATCAGATCCCCCTGACCGTGACCGCCCAGATTGAAGCCGGGATGGCCAAACCGGAACTGCGCTTGTCGCGGCCCCAAGTGGAGTACTTGCTCGGCAGCAGCTTGCAGCAGGCGAGCGGGATCAGCTCCATCTACGCCCAGTTTGAACCGGACGGCTATGATGGCGAGGATGGCAACTGGCTGGGCGGGGCCAGCCACTCGGTGGCAGGCAAGGGGAGTCTGGAGGTCTATTTCACCAAGGATCAGGGAGGGGCCGTCGCTCAGCAAGCGGTGGACGCCGCTGCCAGCGAGGCCAAGTTTGATACCTCCCTCAACGAGTTCGGCATTCGCAACAGCGAGTGGTATCTCTGTGGTCGCGATACCCGCCAGCCCTGCCTGATGGAGCCCTACCTCTACGAAATCAGCCCGGGCAACAAGATGCTGATGACCAGTCTGACGGTGCCCGTGCTGCGTGACGGCAAATTTGTCGGGCTGGCCGGGGTGGATATGAACCTGCCCATCTTCCAGCAACTGGCTGAAAACCTTGGCAAGAGCCTCTATGACAACAAGGCGGATGTGACCCTGGTCAGCAAGATGGGGCTGATTGTGGGCAGCAACCGCTATGCCGACAAGCTGGGCCGTCCACTCAAGGAGGTGGGCCTGACCCTGCCTGACGGTCAGCCGGTCAGCAGCGACAGTGACTTTATTCTTCATCAGCCCATCCGGGTTGAGGCAGCCAATACCCAGTGGTGGTTGATGATCAAGGTGCCCAAGGCGCTGGCGCTGAGCAAAGCGCACGCTATCAGCAATGAACTGGGCACCCTGCTGGTGGATGGCCAGCGGCAGCAGATCATCGCCATGGGCGGTATCACCCTGCTGGTGATGGGGCTGCTGGTCTGGTTTATCCAGACCATCACCGCGCCACTTTCTCTTATCAGCCGCCATGTTGGCCATCTCTCCAGCAACGAGGGGGACCTGACCCAGCAGATGGAGATCGACACCCATCAGGAGCTAATCGATCTAGGTTCCCAGCTCAATGCCTTCCTCGGCAAGCTGCGGGGCATGGTGCAAATGAGCAAGGGGATCGGTCAACAGGTCTACCAGCAGGCGCGGGAGATGAAACATACCGCCGACACCATGCGCAGTAGTCTGGACGAGCAGAATCTGGAGCTGGAGAGCGTGGTGAGCGCCATGCATCAGATGAGCACCACGGCAGTCAGCGTGGCGGGTTATGCCGAGCAGGCGGCGCAGGAGTCGGAAGCGGCGACCCACCACATCAATACCGCCCAGCAGACCCTCAGCAATGCCCGCAACGAGATCCATACTCTGGTCGGCGATATGCATGAGGCGGACAAGGCGGTGGCGCTGGTGGCCCAGCGCAGCACCAATATCAGCAGGATCCTCGATGTGATCCGCGCCATTGCCGAGCAGACCAATCTGCTGGCCCTCAACGCCGCCATCGAAGCGGCACGGGCGGGTGACATGGGCCGCGGCTTTGCGGTGGTGGCGGATGAGGTACGGGCGCTGGCCAACAAGACCCGTGAATCGACCGACGAGATCGGCCAGCTGATTGGTAGCCTGCAGACCGAGGTGAGCAGCAGCCAACGTCTGATGAATACCGGCATCGAGCGCTCCACCACCACGGTGCAGGGCACCGAGCAGGCGTTCGAGGCGCTCAATCGGGTGGTGGCGCAGATCCAGCAGATCCACGACCACATCAGTCAGGTGGCTACCGCCGCCGAGCAGCAGAGCGCCGTCAGTGACGATATCAACAAGAATTTGATGCGGATTGGTGATACCGCCAACGTGATCGGGCAGGAGGCCAGCTCCAGCCATCAGCTGAGCGAAGCGCTGGAGCAAGCGGCCACTGCGCTGGCCAGTCAGCTCGATCGGCTGCGTACCTGAGTGGCAGCCAGAGAGACAAAAGCCCGCGAGCGATCGCGGGCTTTTTTATGACTCGATGGCAGAGTTGCGTCAGTTGCGGGGTTCAACCAGCAGGATGTGGGAGTCGGCTCCGACCACCCTGACCTTGCTGCCTGCAGGCAGCGACTCGTCGCAGCGCACCGTCCAGACCGTATCGTCCAGATGCACCCGACTGGTACCCTGAGTCACATCATCCAGCAGGGTCAGCTCGCGGCCCATATAGCTCTGCATCCGCTCGTTGATGGTGCTGGCGGCATCCTGACCCGAGTTGTCACGCTGGTGCTGCCAGCGCCACCAGGCCCAAGTGGTGAGCAGGGATTGCACCGCAAACAGCAGCAACTGCGCCTGCCAGCCAAAGGGCCAGATCAGCAGCAGTAGCCCCACTTCCAGCGCGGCGATGCCGGTCCAGAGCAAAAAGCCCACCGAGCCGAGCACCTCGATGGCCAGCAGAATGAAGCCGAGCCCCAACCAGTGCCAGTGGGTCAGCCCCTCTAACAGGGCTGTCATGACTTGCTGCCCTTGCCATCTTTGTTGAACAGCTCGGCCATGCCAGCCACAGAGCCAATCAGGCTGCCTGCTTCCAGCGGCATCATGATGATCTTGCTGTTGGGGCCTTCACCGATGCGGGCCAGTGCTTCGGTATATTTCTGAGCCACGAAGTAGTTGATGGCCTGCAGGTCTCCTTCCGCAATTGCCTGGGAAACCATGTGGGTCGCCTTGGCTTCCGCCTCGGCAGCCCGCTCCCGCGCTTCGGCGGCGAGGAAGGCAGCCTGACGCTCACCTTCGGCTTTGAGGATCTGGGACTGCTTCTCGCCTTCCGCTTTCAGGATCTTGGACTGGCGCACCCCTTCGGCCTCCAGTACCTCGGCCCGTTTCTGGCGCTCGGCCTTCATCTGGGCGTTCATTGCCTCGACCAGTGCCAGCGGCGGGCGCACATCTTTAATCTCGATGCGGGTCACCTTGATGCCCCAGGGGGCGGTGGCGGCATCCATGGTGCGCAGCAGTTTCTCGTTGATGGTGTCGCGCTGGGAGAGCATCTCGTCCAGCTCCATGGCGCCGAGCACGGTGCGCATATTGGTCATGGTGAGATTGCGGATGGCGCTGGTGAGATCGTTGACCTCGTAGCCCGCTTTGCGGGCATCCACCACCTGCACAAAGCTGATGGCGTCGATGGTGACGTTGGCGTTATCGCGGGAGATCACCTCTTGTGCCGGGATATCCAGCACCTGCTCCATCATGATGATCTTGTGGCCGACCCGATCCACGTAGGGGATCAGCAGGTTGAGACCCGGGGTCAGGGTGCGGGTGTAGCGGCCGAAGCGCTCTACCGTCCAGTTGTAGCCCTGGGGCACGATCTTGATGCCCGCGCTCAGGGTGGCGAGCACCAGGAACACAAAAATCCCTAGCACAATCAATGATTCATTCATCATTTAGCTCCTTATGAAACACAGTCCCTAGCCTATGGTCTGGCGTCAGGTACCACAAGTGACTTTGTACGCCTTTGTCATGAATTGGCTTTGCTAATTACCAAAACGCATTAAAAAGCATTTTTTATTATTTTGAGGGATAAGCTGCCCTGCCTATAGTCGCCCCATATTAGTCGTGTTCCGAGGGATGGGCCGAAATGGATTATTTACCTATGTTTGCCAAGTTGGAAGGCCGCCCGGTACTGCTGGTGGGCGGGGGCGAGGTTGCCCTGCGCAAGGCGCGCCTGCTGCTGGCGGCCGGTGCCCGGCTGACCCTGGTCTCCCCGAAGCTTGAACCGGAATTTTCGGAATTTGTCGGTCGTTTCACCCATCTGGCGGAGCGCTTCACCCCGGCCCATCTGGCAGGCCAGATCCTGGTGGTGGCGGCGACCGACAACCTCGAAGTCAACGCACTGGTTTATCAAAGTGCCAATCAGCTGGGTCTGTTCGTCAACGTGGTGGATGACCCCAAGCGTTCCAGCTTTATTTTCCCCTCGATCATCGATCGCTCGCCGCTGATGGTGGCGGTCTCCAGCGGCGGCAAGGCGCCGGTACTGGTACGCCTGCTGCGTGAGCGCTTGGAGAGCCTGCTGCCGCGCCATCTCGGCGGGCTGACCGAGCTCTCCGGCCGGGTCCGTGACAAGGCCAAGCGGGTGCTCTCCTCGATTTCCGATCGTCGCCGTTTCTGGGAGCGCGCCTTTGCCTCCAACACCCTCGCCAGCCTGATTGAAAGAGAGGATTGGCAAAGTGCCGAGCAGTGGCTGAGCGATGGCCTCGACCAGGCGAAAAGCGAAGTGGGCGAGGTGGTGCTGGTCGGCGCGGGCCCCGGTGATCCGGGCCTCTTGACCCTCAAGGCGCTGCAACAGATTCAACAGGCCGAAGTGGTGCTCTACGACCAACTGGTCTCCGCCGAGATCCTCGATCTGGTGCGCCGCGATGCCACTCTGGTGTCGGTTGGCAAGAAGGCGGGCGCCCACAGCGTGCCGCAGGAGGAGACCAATCGCCTGCTGGTGGAATACGCCAAGGCGGGCAACCGGGTGGTGCGGCTTAAAGGGGGCGATCCCTTTATGTTTGGCCGGGGTGGCGAGGAGCTGGAAGTGCTGGCCGACGAAGGCATCCCCTTCTCGGTAGTGCCCGGCATCACGGCTGCTGCCGGTGCCACCGCCTATGCCGGTATTCCACTCACCCACCGTGATTACGCCCAGAGCGCCGTCTTTATTACCGGCCACTGCCAGAAAGATGGCAAGGAGCCCGACTGGCAGCAGCTCGCCGCCACCAGTCAGACCCTTGTCATCTACATGGGGCTGATGCGCTCCGAGCATATCCAGCAGCAGCTGATGGAGCATGGCCGCAGCCAAGCCACCCCCATCGCCATCATCGAACGTGGCACCACATCCCGTCAGCGGGTGCTGACCGGCACGCTGGCCGACTTGGCTGAGCTGGCCAAACAGGCGGTGAGCCCGTCGCTTATCGTCATCGGCGAAGTGGTTGCCCTGCGCGAGCGGCTCGCCTGGTTTGGAGAAAAAAGCGGGGAAAAAAGCGGCCAGCAGAACGCTAACCCGGATCTCGATGGCTGCGACCTCAAGCTGGTGCAGCTGGCCTGACCCGGAAAGAGATATTTGATGCGGCTGCCAGCGCGGCCGCGCACTGAACCACCCAGCGCCCCGAGCAGGCGCATAAGCAATGACCCGAGGACCAACATGGACCGTGAAAGATTGACGCACTTGCAGCAGCTGGAAGCCGAGAGCATCCATATCATCCGCGAGGTGGCTGCCGAATTTGAAAACCCGGTGATGATGTACTCCATCGGCAAGGACTCCTCCGTCATGCTGCACCTGGCCCGCAAGGCCTTCTATCCGGGCAAGATCCCGTTCCCCTTGCTTCACGTCGACACCGACTGGAAGTTCAAGGAGATGATCAAGTTCCGCGACGAGACCGCCAAAAAGTACGGGCTGGATCTGATCGTCCACAAGAACCCGGAAGGGCTCGCCATGGGCATCAACCCCTTCGTCCACGGCAGCGGCAAGCACACCGACATCATGAAGACCGAGGGGCTCAAGCAGGCGCTCAACAAATATGGCTTCGATGCAGCCTTCGGTGGCGCCCGCCGCGACGAGGAGAAGTCCCGCGCCAAGGAGCGGGTCTACTCCTTCCGTGACAAGTCTCACCGCTGGGATCCGAAGAACCAGCGCCCGGAGCTGTGGCGCGTCTACAACAGCCAGGTCAACAAGGGGGAGAGCATCCGGGTGTTCCCGCTCTCCAACTGGACCGAGCTGGATATCTGGCAATACATCTATCTCGAGAACATCGACATAGTGCCGCTCTACTTCGCGGCCCATCGCCCGGTGGTGGAGCGCAACGGCATCAAGATCATGGTGGATGATGAGCGCATGCCGCTCACCGCCGAGGATGAGGTGAAGCAGGAGCTGGTGCGCTTTCGCACCCTCGGTTGCTACCCGCTGACCGGAGCCATCGAATCCGCGGCCACCACTTTGCCGGAGATCATCGAAGAGATGCTGCTCACCACCTCGAGCGAGCGGCAAGGGCGGCTGATTGACCACGATCAGGCCGGCTCCATGGAGCAGAAGAAGCGTCAGGGATATTTCTAAGGAGTCGTCAGCATGAACAGCCATATTCAGACCGCCATCACCGAACAGGGCATCGAAGCCTATCTGCACGCCCAGCAGCACAAGAGTCTGCTGCGTTTTCTCACCTGCGGCAGCGTGGATGACGGCAAGAGCACCCTTATCGGTCGCCTGCTGCACGACTCCCAGCAGATCTATGAAGATCAGCTCAAAGCGCTGGAGTCCGACAGCCAGAAGCTCGGCACCACAGGCGAGAAGCTGGACCTGGCGCTGCTGGTAGACGGCCTGCAAGCGGAGCGCGAGCAGGGCATCACCATCGACGTGGCCTACCGTTATTTCTCCACCGCCAAGCGCAAATTTATCATCTCGGATACCCCGGGCCATGAGCAGTACACCCGCAACATGGCGACCGGCGCTTCCACCTGCGATCTGGCCATCATTCTGATCGATGCCCGCAAAGGGGTGCTGGATCAGACCCGCCGCCACAGCTTTATCGCGAGCCTGCTCGGCATCAAGCAGTTCGTGGTGGCGGTCAACAAGATGGATTTGGTGGAGTTCAGTCAGGAGGTGTTTGAGCGCATCAGCGCCGATTACCGCGAGTTCGCCAAAAAGCTCAGCGTCGACACCATCCATATCGTGCCGGTCTCGGCGCTGGACGGCGACAACGTGGTCAACCAGAGCGACAAGCTGGCTTGGTATCAGGGCGAAACCCTGCTTGCCCTGCTGGAGTCGGCAGAAGTTGAGCGCGAGCTGGAACGCCATCCGGTGCGCCTGCCGGTGCAGTATGTGAACCGCCCCAACCTCGATTTTCGCGGCTTCGCGGGGACGCTCGCCTCCGGCATCCTGCGGGTGGGCGACAAGCTGGCGGTGTTGCCGTCGGGCAAAGAGAGCACGGTGACCCGCATCGTCACCTTCGACGGGGATCTGGAGTACGCCCTGCCGGGTCAGGCCATCACGGTCACCTTTGCCGACGAGATCGATATCAGCCGCGGCGACCTGCTGGTGGATGCCGCCAAGCAGCCGCAAGTGACCCAGAATGTGCTGGCCCATATCGTCTGGATGGGGGAGGAGTCCCTGCAACCGGGTCGGGTCTACGACGTCAAACTGGCCACCAAGAAGAGTCGCGGTCAGGTGGAGGCTATCCGCCACCGCGTCGAGATCAACAAGCTGGACGAGCTGCCTGCGAGCGAACTCAAGCTCAACGAGATCGGCCTGTGCGAGCTGAGCCTCACCGACCCGGTGGCGTTCGACCCGTATCAGGAGATCCGCGATACCGGCAGCTTTATCCTGATCGACCGGCTGACCAACGTCACCGTCGGCGCCGGCATGATAGTGGAAGGCTTGGCCGCCAAAGCGGTAAAAGGGCACTACAGCGAGTTTGAGATCGAGCTCAACGCCTTGGTGCGCAAGCACTTCCCGCACTGGCAAGCCCTTGCCATCGGTAACGACACAAACAAGGAGTAAGCCCATGACCTGGCAACAATTCCTGGTGCTGGGTCTGCTGGCTGCTCTCGTGGCCCTGCTGATCCAGGGCAAACTCCGCCCGGCGCTGCTCTTCTCGGGCGCCGTGCTCATCACCTACCTGAGCGGGCTGGCGGATATCAACGCCGTGGTGGCGGGTTACACCAACAGCGCCCTGCTGACGCTGGTGCTGTTGCTGCTGGTGTCGCTGGCGGTGGAGAAGACCCGCATCATGAGCTGGTTCGCCAATCTGGTGGGCACGGGTTCATTCAACAAGGTGCTGGTGAAGGTGTGGTTCTCCACCGCCTTCCTGTCGGCCTTCGTCAACAACACCGCCGTGGTGGCCTCCATGCTGGGAGCGGTCAAACGCAACCCCAACCACGCGCCGTCACGGCTGCTGCTGCCCATGTGCTTCGCGGCCACCTTCGGCGGGGTGCTGACCCTGATCGGCACCTCCACCAACCTGATCGTCAACAGCTTCCTCATCAAGATGGGGGCGCCGCCGCTCGGCATGTTCGACTTCTTTATGGTGGGAGCGGGTACCCTGCTGACAGGTCTGGTGGCCGTGCTGCTGTTTGCCCGTCACCTGCCGGAGCAGGATACCGAGATGAGCCGCGAATCCGGCTACTTTCTCGAGGCCAAGGTGGGCGCCGGTTCACCGCTGGCGGGGCGCAGCGTCAAGGAGAACGGCCTGCGCAGCCTGAAAAGCCTCTATCTGGCGGAGATCATTCGCGGCGATCAGGTGATCTGCCCGGTGCAGCCGGAACACGAGCTGCACGAAGGGGACGTGCTGCTGTTTTGCGGCGATGTGGAGAGCGTTGGCGTATTGCAGGAGATGAAGGGGCTGGATCTCTACGGCCAGCACCGCCTCAACGGCCAGCATCTGGTGGAGGTGATCGTCAGCCACAGCTCGCGGCTGGTGGGTCAGACCATCAAGGATGCCGAATTTCGTACCCACTTCGATGCGGTGGTGCTGGCGGTGCGCCGTGGCGAAACCCAGCTCACCGGCGGTCTCGGCCAGATTGAACTGCACGCCGGTGATACCCTGCTGCTGGCCCCCGGCCCCCAGTTTGCCCGCAACAAATCGCTGGGGCGGGAGTTTGTGGTGGTGAGCGGGCTGGAAGCCTCCACCCGCCTTGATGGCAAGCGCAGCGCCGCCGTGGTGCTGGGCTTTCTCGGGGTGCTGGCGCTCTCGGTATTCGATCTGGTGCCGCTGTTCAAGGGCTTGCTGCTGATGCTGGTGGCGCTGCTGCTCACCCGCATTCTGACTCTGGACGAGATCCGCCGCCGCTTTCCGCTGGATATCTGGCTGGTGGTGGGCGGGGCGCTCGCCATCGCAGATCAGCTGGAAAAGAGCGGGCTGGCCAAACTTATCGCCGACTGGCTGATGGGAGAGTTCAACGGTGCCAGCCCCATCATCGCCTTTATCGGTATCTATGTGTTTACGCTGGTGCTGACCGAACTGATGAGCAATAACGCTGCCGCTGCGCTGGCCTTCCCCATGGGTTACCAGCTGGCGCTCAGCATGGATGTCTCGACCATGCCGTTTATTCTGGCGGTGCTGTTCGGGGCTAGCTCCAGCTTTATCCTGCCCTATGGCTACCAGACCAACCTGATGGTCTATGCCGCGGGCAACTACAAGATGCCGGACTACCTCAAGCTGGCCCTGCCGGTCTCGCTGGCCTATAGCCTCGGGGTGATTGTGATGGTGCCCCTGCTGTTTCCGTTTTAAGGCGTGAGCGCCAAGCAAGGTGTGTTGGATGAGCAATGCCATGGCACCAGCACGTTGTCGGCAGATAGTCCGAGGCGGCTCCCCGTGGTGCCGGACAGTTTAAGTTTTGAGGCGTGAGCGCCAATCAAGGAGTGTTGGATGAGCAATACCATGGCATCAGCACGTTGTCGGCTGATAGTCCGAGGCGGCTCCCCGTGGTGCCGGACAGTTTAAGTTTTGAGGCGTGAGCGCCAAGCAAGGAGTATTGGATGAGCAATATCGTGTGGCACAAGCATGCCGTGGACAAACAGAGCCGGGCCGAATTGAAAGGACAAAAGCCGCTGGTGATCTGGTTTACCGGGCTCTCCGGGGCGGGCAAATCGACCCTGGCGGGGGCGCTGGAGCAGGCGCTGGCGGCACAAGGCAAGCACACCTATCTGCTGGATGGCGACAATGTGCGCCACGGCCTGTGCGGCGATCTCGGTTTCGATGATGCCGCCCGTCAGGAGAATATCCGCCGGGTTGGCGAAGTGGCAAAGCTGATGGTGGATGCGGGCCTGATCGTGCTTACTGCCTTTATCTCGCCGTTCCGTGCCGAGCGGGATTTGGTGCGCAGCCTCTTGGGTGAAGGTGAGTTTGTCGAGGTGTTTGTCGATGCGCCGCTCGCTGTTTGTGAAGAGCGCGACCCCAAGGGGCTCTACAAGAAGGCTAGGGCAGGGGAAATTACGAATTTTACCGGTATCGACTCCGCCTATGAGGCGCCCGAACAGCCGGAAATTCATCTGCTCAACGCCGGCAAGCCGGTCGCTGCGCTGGTGGATGAGCTGCTGACCGCCCTGCGGCAGGGGAACTACCTGTAGTTGGATCGGAAGAACCTATAACAAGCGCCCGGCGACCGATCAGTGGGCCACCACGGGCGCTTATGGGCTGGCAGTAGCCACTATAAGCCAAAGTTGGGTCATTATCGGAAACGCCATAAATACAGCTTATAGTGGCACCAGCGAGCCTTGAACCATTCCAAAGAGGTCGATAGCAACCCCACAAGGGGATCTTCCGATTCTTGCTTATATCGCTGCGGGGTTATTCTCGATTGTCCAAATACGCTACGCTATTCGAACTTATAGGCTGAAAATTAATACCAAAGGTAGTGCGCACTAAAGTAGCAAAAATAAGTGGACCTATTGAGTTGAGGTCGACGTCTGGTTATAACTAGAACTGTATATATAATGAATGGTTTTATTTTTGCTGAAATATTGTGAAAAAAGAGTGCTGAGTATTATTAAGGCAATAAAATAAGATACTGAAAATTTTTTATGATATTTTTTTACCTCGTTTAAAAAACTGATGCCACAGTAACTTAGAATGCAGATTAGCAAAGGTAAAAAAATTTCAAAACAAAGATTTGTTTCTGTTTTTTTATCTGATTGTGCAACAGATATTATTGCTGATGCAATGCCAAAGGATGAGGCACAAATTATCAATCCGAAAATCTGGTTCATTAATAATTCGATTGCTTTTTTTAAATGGCTCCCTTTTTCAATAATAAATAGATAAATGATTCCGAGAGATGAAAACCCCACGCATGAGATAAAAACAGTGGCTTTACTTGCATTTTGAGAAATGAGAATATTTAAAGCTTGTGTAATCTCGGAGGGAGGGGTATATGATAATACATGGAGAGTTAGTGGTAATAGCAGTCCCCAAAGCAACAATGGCAGTAGCTCACTAAGCCTAGATTTAATATCTCTCCAAATCTGATATGATAACCATTTGTATCGGCCTTCGAAGTAATTGCCTGGGATCTTTTCTTTTTTTATTTTTCCATCAACTTTTGTAAGTTTATAGGCATCAGTTTCGGTAATTTCCAAGGCGTTTTTTTTATAACGTCGTTCTTCTCCTCCGATTATTTCACAAAGTTCTAACTCATAATTATTGTCAATTGCCAACTCTATTGGTAGTTTCTGGTTAACATTGAAAGAATTTTTTTTGCATCCAAGTTTACGAGCATTTTTGGTTGTATGGATAACCCATTTAAACGTATTTGTCATGTCGTTTTTCATCATTGTTGTAAGCATGCGTACATGAAATTAAGACTTGTTACTACAAGTGGTTAATAATTTCAGGCCTTGCTTTGCGATTTTTGTAACTCAAGTAATTATGATAGATATTTCCAGTTAAATTTACTCTGAAAATAAATTTAGTGGGAGGTCTTTACTTGGTGGTTTTTTTATACCAGTATTCCTTGCCCTTTGGGGCAATTTCTTGCTCATAGATTTTATCTTCTATTTGCCTAATTTTATTTAAAACTGCAGTTCTTAAATCATTCACAACCTCTGAAAAAGGGCAGTCTGGATTATCAAGAAAGTCAGGCTGCATTAGCTCTCTGTACAGCTTTGGTTTTTCATTTGATCTTTTGTTTGGATAAAGAACTAGTGCAATCTTTACTTCTTCAAAGCTGTCCGCACCGCTATGCGCTGCAAAATTATGTCGCATATGCATGATTTCATCATGACGTTTCCAGTATTTTTCTTTCAGCAACTTTTTTTCTAACTTTATTTTTCTTCCCTCACAGGTAGTAAAGCATTTTCCATAGAATGTTAATGCTGCTACATATAAACCCTTAACAATATTATAAGTTTTACGGTCGAGAGATATTTGAGGCATATTTCTTCTCTCTTTTAAATGTAGTTGGTCTATTTCATATAACCAAGCTATGACATTTCGAAGATCTTTTTCAATAAGTGTATATCCTGCTAACTGTTGTGAAATTTTGTCCTCTAACTCTATTCGAGGTGCTCTTTTTCTTTTGTAGAAGTACTTTGTGATTCTCTTAACCTGATTCGGGTCAAGTATCTCATGTACTTCCCATCCACCTTCTTGCTTTACTTTGCGCATAGTTATCTTAGAAAATGAATAGTAGTTAAATGGGCAATGACATGAGTCCAATCATGCCTCCATATAACTCAATGTCACCCTCTTAACCTCCATGAAAAATCACTTAAAATTATGAAGTTATGTTACGTTTACATGTAGTTTTTTGTGTAATGTAAAATTTTATAAAATAAAGTCATCTCGTATGTTTAGCTAAAAATGGTAGACCGGTGCTAAACGAAGTGAAGCCCAACGTTTACCGCAATACGTATCTGCAAATTTGTTTTACTGAGCGACCCCATCGATGTTTATCCCGCTCTGGTTGAGGTGATCATGCTCGTCTGTTGGGCTTCGGTGCGCTCTGCGCCAACCAGCAAAAATTACGCTACCGCCCCTGAATTCCAGCCTCCAGTTTGCTGCTTTTGACCTGTGATTTGGCACTGGCTTGGCTCATGGCTGACTCCTGCGAGAGGTTGCCAAGCGGCTATGTTACCGAACGGGGCTGGGGTGAAAAGCACAAGCGGGCGTTTTTCTGAGCAAGATCAATAAATAACGGACGGCGATATAAGCGCTCAACAGTGACAGCCATCAGAGCTGGGGAGAATCGAACGGAGAAACGGCAGTGTCGTCTTTTGTTGGCGGGCATTAAAAAACCCTATGGGCCTGCGGGCCCATAGGGTTTTTCTGCGGTGATTGTTTGTGTGGTGGTTATCTGGCTTGGCGAACCGGTACGGCGCGGGTGGTGGCCACTTCGTAGCGGCTCTGGGTTGCCGGCGCCCCTTTCTGGAACTGGCGTACCAGCCGGTCGAGATCGCTTAACTGGTTTACCAGCTGGGTGATGCCGTGCACGGCGTGCTGGCTGCCGACGCTGGAGTCATCGGCCAGGGTCTTGATGCTGAGCACGTTGCGGTTGATCTCGGCGGTGACGTGGAACTGCTCCTGCACCGCCTGGGCAATCTGGCCGCTGCCGGAGGCCACCTGCTGCAGCATATCGTTGATCTGCTGGAGTATGGTGCCGGTTGCCGAGGCTTTTTGCTGGCAGCTCTCGGAGAGTTGGCAGCCCTTCTCCATCGCCTGCTCTGCATCCCCGGCGCTGGTTTGCAGCTCGGTGATCATCTTCTGGATTTCGCTGGTCGAGGATTGGGTCTTGATGGCGAGGGTGCGGATCTCGTCAGCCACTACCGAGAAGCCGCGACCCGCTTCGCCAGCCCGGGCCGCTTCGATGGCGGCATTGAGGGCCAGCAGGTTGGTCTGGTTGGCGATGTTGTTGATCACATCGAGGATGCCGTCGATATCGCGGCAGTGGCCGACCAGCGCACTGATCACGCTCTTGGAGGTGGTCAGCTCGCTGTTCATGCCCGCCACGGCGGCCACGGTTTCGGCCACGCTACTGTTGCCGCTCTTGAACAGCACGGCCGTTTCATCCAGCAGGCTGGAGGAGTCAGTCGAACTTTGTGACACCTCGCGAATGGATTCCGACATCTCGGTCACGGCGGTCGCTACCTGATTGGTTTCGGCCTGCTGCTGTTGCAGGTTGTCGGTGATGGATTCGGCGTTGCGCAGATCCCCTTCGGCGGCCTGCAGGATCTTGCTGCAAGTCTGCTGGGTGCGGGCCAGCACGGCGTTGAACTCGGCCTGATTCATCACCATCGAGAGTTCGATGGCGGCGATGTTGTCCACCTTGTTGGTGTAGAGCAGCTGCATCAGAGGGTTGTCAAAGCGGCTGCGGGCCATCTTGTTGAGCTTGCCGAGGCGACGGGAGAGGACATTCAGGGTGATGGCCGCTATCGCCAGCGGCAGGGCGACCAGCGCCAGTTGCCAGTTCATGTCGTGGTTGTAGCCCAGCGCAAACATGGCGAGCAGGCTCAGCAGCAGGCAGAGGTTGATGGCCAGGGTATGGGAGAAGGTGGGCAACTTGAGCGCCAGCGGCAGCTTGTTGTTGCGAAGGTCGGCATAGACCTTCTCGGCCCGCTGCTTGATCTCTTCGCTCGGGGCGGTGCGCACCGACTGATACTCCACCACCCGGCCGCTGGCATCCTTGATGGGGGTGACAAAGGCGCTGACCCAGTAGTGATCGCCACTCTTGCAGCGGTTCTTCACCGGCCCCATCCAGCTCTTGCCTTCGCGGATATGGTTCCACAGATCGGCAAAGGCCTGTTTCGGCATGTCAGGATGACGTACCAGATTGTGGTGTTCCCCCACCAGCTCGTCGAGCTGGAAGCCTGCTATCTCGCAGAACTCATCGTTGGCGTAGGTGATGCGGCTCTCCAGATCCGTGGTGGAGATCAGGCTCTGGTGGTCTGGATAGAGACGTTCTCTTTGGGTAACCGGTTGATTGATTCTCATGGCCTTACTCCCGAGCTGTGGTGGTTAGATTTTGATCTACATCAAGACATCTGCAAGGGGTGGGCCAGCTGGCAAAAGCTAATGATTGATATGTTATTAGTGCCGTTTTGGCAGGAAAAGAACGTTGCTGTTTGCAATATGCAACGGAGCAGACGGGTGTGCCTCTGCGGCATCTGCAATTTGCAACCTATTCTGGTCAAGCCCATAAGCTTGGAGCCAGCAGCTGGATGCGAAGGAACCACGAACCGACGGGGCATCCGCTGCCCCGCCAGAGATCAGGGGAGAGGGTCGGGAGCGGGTGAGGAGGGGGCGCTGACGAGCTGCATCACTTCAATCTGGATCCCCTGCACCAGCACGGTTTTCAGATCCTGCAGGTACTCCTCCAGCGGCGACTCTTGCAGCAGTTGGGCAAGCTCGTTGCCCACCGGGGTGAGCCGGTAGTAGAGCAGGGTGATGTTGTTCTGCTTGCACTGCAGCCGCCAGCGCTGGTTGCCAAACTCCAGCTCGACCCCATCGGCGGGCAGCGGGCCGGACTCCAGCTCCGCACGATGCAGCAGCCCGAGCTCAAACAGTTGCAGCAGGGCGTTGTAGGGCAGTCGGTATTTGCCAAGGCCAAGGCGGGTTGCCTTGGCGCGACTCAGCAGGCTGGCCCCCTTGTGCAGCCCCAGCAGCAGTCGCTGCTCGTCGCTGCCGGTGTAGTGGCAAGTCAGTGAACAGATGCGCTGGAACAGCTGGGCCTCTCGCTGGGTCATCTCTTTGAGGGTGGCGAGCGCCCGAATGGAGAAGCGGCCCGGCGTGGCGACTTCCAGCGCGAAGATCCGCCCCCACAGCTGCTGCATCGGCACCATGCTGATATCTTCCGCCAGTTGCAGGAAGCGGGTCAGCCAGTCGCTGTCCATCTCGCCGCCGGCCGCGGTCTCTTCGCAGTGGCGGGAGGCCATCACCATGATGGCTTCCAGATTGCGCTGGCGGGCGGCCTGATCCGCCAGATGGCGAAAGGTGGCGCGCTGTTCGAAGGTGCTGTCGGTGTTGCGGGTGAGCATGCCGTCGATGCCGCGACTGCGGGCCAGACGCAGGGTCTGCTCCTGGCTGCTCAGGATCGAACTCTCTTTTTTCGGGGGGGGGAGGTCTGCCATGCTGACTCCATTCGCACAGGTTCTGGAGCTGAATGTTACTCCAACCGGGATGCCAAGATAACAAAGCGGCCTCTGTGGAGGCCGCTTTTTTTGCAATGGGAGGATTACTCCTCGTAGACGCTCACCTCGACCGCTTCCATCGAGTAGGAGGCGGTGGCCATCTCGTGGCTGGAGCTGACCGTGCGCATCTTGCCCTGCACCCAGATGGCATCCCACAGGTCATCCACCGGCGCACCCTTGGGGTAGCTCACATAGATCACCTGATTGGTGGGGGGCGGCGGCACATGGATGCAGGCGCCGAAGTAGGGCACCAGCAGGAAGGCGGTGATCTTCTTGGCATCCCCTTCCAGCGGCACCACGAAGCCCGGAATGCGCACATCCTGGTTGTCCAGCTTCTTGTTCACTCCGCCCACTGGTTGCGGCACCGACATGGGATCTTCGTGATTGACCTGGGGCGGTGGCAGCAGTTTCTCCCCTTCCGGGATGAGCACATCCCAGTCGATGGTCTTGTAATCGGCGGCCAGGGCGGGCAGCACCAGCAGACTGGCGAGCAGCGCCACAATTTTCCACTTCATCATCTGTCCTTCTGTTTCAATTTTGGGCGTCTCGCTAGACGCGAATGCTCATGCCATCGCTCAGGCTGTAGCGGTAAGCGCGGGCGGCAGGGAGCAGGCCGATCACCATGCCTGCCAGCCACACTACCCCCAGCAACTGCCACTCGTAGGTGCTCGGCAGCCCCAGACTCAGTTGCAGGCCATAGTGGCTGAGCAGCCAGGGCGAGGCAAGCCCCTGCCCCAGATAGAGCACGGCGACCCCGAGAGCGATGCCGACCGTGGTTAGCGCCATGGCCTCCAGCGCCAGCAGCAGGAACAGGTGGGCAGGGCCCGCACCGAGGGAGCGCAAGATGGCGAGCTCCCGGCGCCGCTCGTTAAGCCCCGCCAGCAGGGTGGTCAGCATGCCGATCAGGCCAGCGACTACCACGAAACCGGCGATGACCGAGAGGGCGGTTTCCGCCACGCTCATCAGGCTCCACAGCTCCTGCAGGGCGGCGCCCGGCAGGATCGCCATCAGCGGCTCTTTGGGATAGGTGTTGACGCTGCGTTGCAGTTGGAACGCCAGGATCCGGTTGCTCAGCCCCACCATAAAGGCGGTGATGGTTTTCGGGGTGAGATCCTGCGCCAGCGCCTGCTCCGGCGTCACGTTCTTGCTGTGGCGGCCGGTATCCCAGCCCAGATGGATCGCCTCTATCCCCGCCAGCGGCACATGGATGGTGCGATCAATGGGCGTGCCGGTCGGCGCCAGAATGCCCACCACCTTGAACGGCAGATTGTCGTGCTGGCTGAACGAGGTGTTGCCAGCGCCGTGGGCGATGACGATGGATTGGTCGAGGTGATAGCCGAGCTTCTCGGCCACCTGAGCGCCCAGCACCGCTTCGAATGGCGTGTCGAATGGCCGCCCCTCGCGCAGTTGCAGCGACTGCTGCTGACCGTACTTCAGGTGGGTGAAGTAGTCGCCATTGGTGCCGAGCACCCGAAATCCCTTGTGGGAGTCACCAAGCGAAAGCGGGATGGTCCAGGCGACGCCCGGTTTCTGCTTGATAGCCTGATAGGAGTCCCACCCCACGTTGTTGGTGGGGTTGCCGATGCGAAACACAGAGTAGAGCAGCAGGTTCACCTGACCGGAGCGGGCGCCGACGATGAGATCGGTCCCCGAGACGGTGTTGGAGAAGCTTTCACGGGCCTGGGTGCGCACCCGCTCCACCCCGAGCAGCAGGGTGACGCTGATGGCGACGGCCAGCAGGGTGAGCCCGGCGGTGAGGCGGCGGGCCCAGAGACTTTGCAGGGCGAGCTTTAGCACGTGACCCTCCGGTTTTGTTGTCGTACCGCGTGGGTACGCATGGCATTCATCAGGGAGATGCAGTGTTGAACGGTGCTCAGCATGATGCCCTCCGGTTGAGCTGTTGCAGGTTTTCGACCCGCGGGAACAGGGGTTCGAGATAAGGGTCGTGACTGACGAAGATCAGGGTCGAGCCCTGCTTGTCGCACTCCTCGAACAACAGCTTGATAAAGGCGGCCCGATTGTCGGTGTCGAGTGCCGAGGTTGGCTCGTCGGCAATCACCAGCGGTGGCGAGCCGATCAGCGCCCGTGCGGCGGCAACCCGCTGCTGCTGGCCGATGCTGAGGGCATGGACGGGGCGATGCAGTGCGTCATCCGGCAGTTGCAGCTCCGCCAGCAGACGGCGCGCCTCCTGCTCCGGACTCCCCTGCAGGCGAGCCCGTTTGGCGGGCGAAAAGGTGAGGGCAGCGGTCACGTTGTCCTGCACCGAGAGAAAGGGCAGCAGATTGAACTGCTGGAAGATATAACCCAGATTGGCCGCCCGGAAGTGGTCACGGGCACGGCCAGAGAGCCGGGCCAATGGTTGGCCCAGCACCTCCAGGGTGCCGTGGTTGGCGGTCTGGATCCCGGCCAGCAACCCGAGCAGGGTCGACTTGCCAGAGCCCGACGGGCCCTTGATAAAGACCCGCTCACCCTCGCGGATGGTGAGGGCGGGCAGATCGAGTACAGCATCGCCACCTGGCCAGGCAAAGGCCAGATCGCGGATCTCAACCACGGCTTTTTTCATGGCGTTACCAGCTCAGCTTGTTAGCGGACGGGGTCAGCTCGCCAGCGGTCTGGCCGGTAGGCAGAATGCCCTGCACGCTAAGCTTCTCAAGGCTCGGATAGACGCTGAACAGGGTCGCCTCAAGGCCGGTCAGTTTGGCCGGCGTGGCGCAGGTGTAGGTGTACATGGCTCCGAGATCAGCGTGGCCGGTGTCGGCGTGACCCGCTTCGTCATGATCATGGTGGTCTTCATGTTTGTCGCTGGCAGCCTTGTCATGGTCATGGTCATGGTCATGGTCATGGTCATGGTCATGGTCGTGATCATGCTCTTCTTTGGTTGCTTGCAGCTCCTGCTGGGTCAGTTTGCAGCCAGCGGCCGGGTCGAAGCGGAACAGGGCATCAGGCTGCTGGAGGCGGGCGACCGCCTTGGCATACTGCGCCTTCTCTTCATCGCTCTTGGCAGCGTGCTCGAAGCCCACCAGATCGGCTGCGGGTGCCTGCAGCTCGATCATCAGCTGGTTGCCATCGAGCACCAGATTGAGGTGGCCGTGGCCATGCTCGTGGGCGCCGTGGCTGTGGCTCTCGTGTTCGTCGTGATTTGCGTGTGCGCCAAAGGCCGCAGCGGCCAGCAACAGAGTAACTGCTTTCATCTTTAATCCTTTTTTCAAAACAAATAGTGAACTTAAACAAAGGGATAGATAAAAACAGAGGCGGGCGGCGCACGGATGGCATAGCTGTGAAGCGTGGCGGTATCCGCCGAGCGTTGCATGATTGAAACTGCGGGCAGAACAGAGGTCGAACCGGGGAAACAATAGGGGGTAGCCGTGATGACCTGCTTGCCATCCAGATGGAGGGCGCAAACCAGACAGTGATGGTCGTCGTGGCCGGGCAGGGCGGATTCAAACTGGTGCCGGGCAAGGGCAGGCTGCAGCCATAACCAGCCCAGCAGCAAGATCCAGATTTTCAGCTTGATACGACCCATAGACCCTTATGGAAAGGGCGCCATCAGCGCCCTTTCTCTCTGACTTAGAGATGGGACTTGATGAGCCCCATCACGGTAGCAATGTTGTTGGCATCGAGCTGGCCATCTTTGGCAAACAGCACCTTGCCCTCTTTATCCAGCAGGATGATCGCCGAGCTTTCCGGCGTCAGATCCCAGGCGTTGCGCGCCATGCCCTTGGCATCCAGCACCATGGCGGACCAGGGGAACTCTTTCTTGCTGTCCTCGGCACTGCTCTTCACGAAGCCGGAGGTGCCCCAGATGGCGTCATTGCTGTTGATGACGGTAACGGTCTGGTACTTATCTTGCGGCAGCTTGGCGGCCTTGATCGCCTCGATCATCGGGGCGTTCAGCTCCTTGGCACTGGAGCGACCGGCAATATGCTGGATCAGGAACACCTTGCCGGTGAGCGAGGTGCTCTGCCACGGCTGGTAGCCGATATCCTTGCCGTTCAGTACCAGCTCCCCCTTGTCACTGATATTGACCAGCGGCACCGGGTTGCCATCCTTGAAGTTGTGAGCAAAGACCAGAGATGGCAGCAGCGCCAAAGTAAGTACGAGATGTTTCATCCTGATGACACTCCATTTGTTATGTTATAACGAGTTTCGGATTGAGGGAATGGGCGAGCTTCATCCTAAACCGATCGGATCTGTTTAAAAAGTGTTAAATAAGATCGCAATTCAGAAGCGTCGGCGCCCCGCCAGTCAGGTGGTTGGCTGGCAAGGGCGGCTAGGATGGCATGACATCGATAAAAATCAATGAATTGGCTGCTGGTCTGAGCTGTCTGCGTCAGTAGAGCGACTCGCTGATGAGGGGGATCTTGGCCATGGTCATCTGCTGGGCCAGCAGGGACGAGCCAGTAAGCAGCACATGGCGCTGATTGTTGATCACCACCACATCACCGGGTACGCCACTGTCTGCCGTAATGGCCAGCCAGGCAGGGGAGACGCTGCCGATGCTGATATCCGGATAGATGATGCTGAGCACATATTGCGGCGCCAGCTCCGCAAGCAGACTGGCCATCAGCAGCGCCTTCTCATCGCTGTCGGCCTTGTTATCCTGCAACGCCTGCAGCGGCGGCGCGAAGTGATCCAGCTGCTCCGGCTGGGTGGGGATGGCGTTTAGCCACTCCTGCAGCAGGCTGACGCTGGTGGCGAGATCCTTGGCGGCAAACTGCTGCGCCAGCGGCTTGAGATGCCCTTTGAAGTGGTAGAAGAGCTGGGAGTAATCGGGTCGCACGCAAGGCAGTTTGCGATTGGCAGGATGGACGCAGGGGATCACCCTCATCTGGTAGAAGGCATCCTCCTGATACTGCTGGTAGGCTTGCCAGAACAGCAGCGACTCCATGCTGTCGTCCCGCAGGGTGAAGGCCTGCTCCAGATTGCGAAATTTGGTAGCGGTCTCGGGGCTGCTCTGATTGATCAGGTTGATGCTGTTGTAGAGCCGCGGGCTGATATAGGCGTAGAGGGTCTCCAGCGGATTGGTGAGAGAGGCCTTCAGCAGGCTCATCTCGTGGCGACTGGCGGCCATCACCTGGTCGTCGGTGGTCAGCTGGAAGTGCTTGCGCTGGCCATCGGTGGATTGCCACTGCCAGCTCATGTTGATCTCGCTGGCGTTGCTTGTGGCGCCAAGGGTGGTGCTGAGAGTGAGGCTGAGCAACAGCGCGGGGGTCAGCTTCATGGTGGTGCTTCCTGCCGTGGACGATAATTAACAACTAGGTGAGCCGGCACCACTTTGGTGATGTTTCGTTTTGTGATCTGGATAACAGATTGATGTGACTTTTAATTTAATTGTGAAATTAAGTCACTCTGGAGGGGTTATGAAGCCTTGGAGCATAGTGCTGTTTGGGCTGTTCAGCCTGCCAGCCATGGCGGGTCAGGTGATCGTCAACAAGGGGATGTCCATTGCGGATACCTTTGCTCTGCGTGACCAGCTGGCGCGCGAACACGAATGGCAGGAGTGGTTGCGCTATCAGCAGGCCATCAAGTGGCTGGAGGTGTTGCCGGTCAACTGCGAGCTGATGAGCCAGCCTGGCGGCGGCTATCGCTGTGGCGGTGATTACTATCGTTCCTACCAGAAAGATGGTCGTGAAATATACATTCAGGGCAATCCTGCCGAAGATGCGGCCGGTCAGCTGCCGCAAACACCAACAAAAAAGGCGCCATAAGGCGTAATGCCAGTCAGTTAAGCCTGACTGGCATTGTTTTTATTGGCTTTTTTCACGGCATACTTCTGCGGCTTCGCCTTCACACTGCGGGGGTAACTTCGCTCCCTTCGTTCCGGCAGCACAAACTGGCCCGCTTGTTTCTCCAGGTCAGCTACCCGCTTCGGGATAGTACCCGGTGATAGGTACGGCATGCAGCTCAGTTCATGGATAAGATAGACCGACGCCATGTGAAAACTCAGCTGGCTCGCCGTGTATCCCTTCAGACTTGCCGCCATCTTTACCATCTGGCTGCGCAGCAGATTGTACGCCAGCAACACCCCCCACAGCTCCTGCCGTATACCCGCCGCCTTCTTGCTGCGCAAGGTCAGCCGGTGCTCTTGCAGGCTGTGCTTCATCTCCCGATAGCCCAACTCGATTTCCCAGCGATGGCTGTAGAGCTCGACAATATCGGCGCTCGGAAAGCGCATCGGGTCGACCATTGAGGTCAATACTTGGCGCTCCTTGCCGCTGATGTTGCGGGTCAGCAAACGGGCTTCCACCGTGTCCGGCAGTTGCGGCCACTTCTTGCGTGCCTGTGGACTGGTCTTGAGCTGCACCAGGGCATCCTGACGCCCCAGCTTGCGCACCACCTCGTATTGCGTGCCCTTTTTGAGTGGCAGCAGCCAGTGCCGCTCGCTGCCAGTGGTTTGCCAGGCGTGGAGCAGACCGAGAGAGTAAAACCCCTTGTCGAACAGAGTTAGCGAGTGGTCTGGTGTGTGCGCGACAAGCTGCTCGGCCAACACCATCTCGTTGACGGCGCAGCTCTCCATGACCGCCTGAACAAGCAGGTGGCTGGTCAGCTCCATCTGGCAGAGCATGCGTGCCTGCGGATAAGCGGTCTCCCCATGCTGAGTACCGGGCTTGGCAAAGGCAGCGGCATTGTCCGGGGTATCGGGTGTGCGCCACATCACGCCATCGACGGCGAGCAGTTGCAGCCCGGCCCAGCCGGGATGATTGGCCTGCTGGTGCC
>NZ_JBFODQ010000054.1:0-14475 GCF_040908355.1 Aeromonas sp. R2-2
GTGGGCCAGCGAGGGGGGCTGCTGGCGCGCCAGCAGATCCATCGGCACATCCTGATGAGAGAGGCTCCAGCCGTAAGTGGCCAGCAGCGCCAATCCGAGCAGGGCAAAAACCAGCCGCAGTATCGAGGGAAGCGGATTAAACAGCATGCTCGCCCTCCCAGCCCCGATTGATGCGGGCCAGCAGCAAACTGGCCACCGTATTGCCAATAAAGACCAGCAGGGTGCAAAAGAGCACGATTCCCATCAGCAGGGGGATATCCCCCCGCAGCCCCGCATCCACGGTGGCCTGGCCGAGCCCCGGATAGGAGAAGACCTTCTCTGCCAAGAGCGATCCGCCAATCAGTTCGCCGAGGGAGGCAAACTGCAGGCAGAGCGCCGGGGTCAGGGCATGGCGCAGCACATGAAAACGCAGCATGGGCCAGCCACCATCCCCCTGAGCGCGGGCGTAGCGGATAAAGTCACTCTCCAGCACCTCGGCCACCCGCGCCCGGGTATGCAGGGCAATATTACCCAGCCCGAGCAGGGCGAGCGTGATCACCGGCAGCAGCAGATGACGCAACCGCATGACCCAATCTGCCTCATCGGCAGCCAGTCCCGGCGTCCAGGCGCAGCAGACTGGCAGTAGCGGCCAGTGCACCGCAAACAGCGCCAGCAGCAACAGGCCGACCCAGAAGGTGGGCAGAGAGGCAAGCAGGTAGGCAAAACGGCAAATAAGGCGATCGGGCCAGCGGTTGAGATAGCGACCGGCGCAGAGGCCCAGCACAATGCCGAAAAAGCCGGAGAGCAGCCAGGCACCCGCCAGCAGCAGGAAGGAGGCAGCAAAGCGTTGGCCTATGACCTCACCCACCGGTGCGTTGTAGAGCATGGAGTAACCGAGATCCCCCCGCAGCACCTGGGTAAACCAGTGCCAGTAACGCAGCCAGAGCGGCTGATCCAGCCCCCAGCGAGCGGCGATGCGGGCGTACTGCTCCGGCGGCACATGGAGCAGATCGTTGCCGATATAGGCCTTGATGGGGTCGATGGGGGAGTAACTCAGCAGCACAAAGGTGGCGACCGAGACCAGACATAACAGCCCTGCCAGACGCAGCAGGGCTTTTAGCAACAGATAACCGGAGTGACTCAAGGGCGAACTTAACGGCACGTCCACCGCCAATCCTGCAGGTTGTTGAGCAGGGACCAGCTACCGTGGATTTCCGGCGCCCCCTTGCCAAGGTCGATGCAACGGTTGGCGAGATAGGTGTGCTGCACATTGAGCAGCCAGGCCCAGGCGGCATCTCCCTGCACTCCGGCGCCGCTCTTGCCATCCCACTCCACCTGTTGCCAGAACGGCACCGCCGCCTGCCAGTTCGGGGCATCCAACGCCTGCTTGAGGTGGCCATCCACCACAGGGTTGCTGTAGTAGCCCGGGTTGTAGAACTCTACCCCGCCCGAACCGCTCTGGTAGTGGTGATAGAGCTCCATGGGATCCAGACTCCCCCACCCCATCAGCACCGGATTGGCGTGCATCTCCCGCTCCACCTGCTCCCAGCTGCCGGACTTGAGGCTCACCTCAAGACCGATGGGCTTGAGCATGGCCCGTACCGCTTCCGCCAAATCCCGGCGGGTGCTGTCGCCACTGGTGTACCAGAGGGTAAAGGCGGCGCGCAGATTGCCCTTGTGGCGAATGCCGTCACTGCCCATCTTCCAACCCGCCTCGTCGAGCAGGGCGTTGGCGTGAGCCGCATCCCCATCCTTGAAGGCGGTGGCTTTATTTAACCAAGGCAGGCCTTCTACCGCGCTGTAGGCGGGGATGGCATGTCCTTCCAGCAGCTGGTCGGCCAGCAACTTGCGGTCAATGGCGTAGTTGATGGCGCGGCGCACCGCCACGTCCGAGGTCACGTTGTTGCCGATGGGATAACCCTTGGCATCCTTGCCGCCAGCAGGCGGAATGGGGAAGACGATACCGCGGTTCTCGACACTCGGCCGCACCCACAGCTTGAGGGAAGCAGGCACGGTTGGCGCCAGCGACGGGGCGATGCGCACCACATCAAGCTGGCTGCTCTGGGCGGCGGCATAGGCGCTCTCTTCGTCGATAAAGACAAACACCAGCCGTTTGAAGTCATTGTTGCCGCCAGCGTAATAGGGGTTCGCCTCCACCACCAGTTGCTGGCCGGGCAGGAAGCTCACCAGCCGGTAAGGGCCGGCACCGACCGGCTTTTGGGCATATGCTTTTGCGTCGTAATCCTGCTTCGACACTATCCCCAAAGATCCCAGCACGTTGACGAAGGTGCTCTGGGGGGCACTCAGGGTGATGGCAACTTCGGTGGGTGAGAGCACCTTGGCCGAGACAAAGTTGCCCATGTCGATCTTGCCGCCACCCTTGGCTGCGCTGTTGTAGGTAAAGGCCACATCCTCGGCGGTGAGTGGCGCGCCGTTGGAGAATTTCAGGTCAGGCTTGAGGGTAATGAGCCACCCTTTGCCATCCTTGCTCGGGGTCACCGATTGGGTGAGCACATTCTGCCAGCTGAGATCGGCACTATCGCCAGCAATCTGTTTGAGCAGCGGGCTGTGCAGCAGCAGGTAGCTGCCGTGACTCCAGCCAAGCAGAGGGTCAAACCCTTCGGTGGGTTCGGCACCGATGGCGAGCTTGAGCTCGGCAGGCACAGGTTGGGCAGCGGCCAGCGCCGCGTGAGAGGCAGTGCCCAGCAGCAGGGTCAACAGGGCGGCAGCACTGGTGCCACAGTAATGGCGAAGGGAATTGCTTGGAACAGTCATGGGGATCCTTCTTGTTTTGTACCACTCACGCGTTATCACTCAAAAAAGAGGTGGAATGCGTGTTAGAGAATGCAAGTGAGGGGCCAAAATGGCCCCCTATTCTAAACTTGATTTCGCGTGAAACCTAGCGACTATGCCGGTTGACCGCGCCGGGCACCAAATAGCCGTCTGCGACCCAGATCCACACCGCCAGCCCCTTGCTGCACCGGCAAGGAGAGCAGCATCTTGAGGGTACTGCTCACCAGCGCCCGCCCCTCGTCGGCCCCCAGATGCGGGTCGATGGGGGACATGAGCGAGCAGGCCAGCAACTGACCACTTTCGGGCAATTCACCCACCATAAAGGTCATGTTGCCGCAGGGGAGCTGCAGGGCGAGTCGATCGCTGCTGCTGCGCACCGGCCAAAGCTGATCCGGCCCCGGCAGCACCACCACGCTCAACATCCAGGGGGTAAGCACGCAGCCGAGCCACTGGCCTTCAAACAACGTGCACTCGGCCACAATGGGCATGGTGGCGTGATAGAAGGGCAACGCCTGCATCTCTTCGCGAGCGATCCGCTCGTACTGGGCTACCAGTAAAGGCGCGGGATCGCTGGCAAAACCGGCAAACTCCTGCGCTGTCTCCGGTACTATCTCCAGCACTCTCTCAGCCTCGCTTAAATGGGACTGCGCCATAGGCCCTCCCGTGCTTGTTCGGCTTTCTCCTGCTCAGAGAGCGCAATGGCGGGCGCGCCAACGGCGGCCAGCAGGGTCAAAATCCGATCCGTCGCCTCCCCCATGGCAGCCACCACCACGGGGGTGAGGCCGATGCGGGGCTCGAGGGATTCGGGCTCGACCCCGATCAGGGTGAGCCTCTTTGGCGACTCCCCCGTCATGTGCAGCGCCGAGAGCACGTCCGCCAACCCCAGCTGATGGGGGGAGATCTTGCGGCCAAACAGGGTCGGGATCTCCTCATCTTTCAGGGTCACCACTGTGCCCGGCGGATTACCGCTGCGCACCGCATCCACCAGAATGATGTGATCGCGACTGGCCATCGCTTCGAGCAATTCCATGCCGGCGGTACCGCCGTCGAGCAGCTCGATGCCGGGGGCGAAACGGTAGTTGCGCCCCAGCGCCTCGACGATGCGAACCCCTACCGCCTCATCGCTCAAGAGCAGGTTGCCGACGCCCAAGATCAGGATGTTCATCACAACACCTTCACCTGAGTTGTTTCGCCATTCTGGGTATCCACCACGTGCACCGCGCAGGACATGCAGGGATCGAACGAGTGGATGGTGCGCACCACCTCCAGCGGTTTGGCGGGATCCGCCACCGGGGTGCCCACCAGCGCCTGCTCGTAGGGGCCGGGCTCGTCATTGAAGTTGCGCGGGCCCGAGTTCCAGGTCGATGGCACCACCGCCTGATAGTTCTCGATCTTGCCGCCCTTGATGACGATCCAGTGGGAGAGCATGCCACGCGGCGCCTCTTCAAAGCCCACCCCGCGAAACTCTTTGTCCGCCGGGATCTCGGCCTTGATATAGGCGGTGGTATCCCCCTTGCCGATGTTGTCCACCAGCGCCTTCCACTGATGGGACAGGGTATCTTTGAGCACGCAGCAGCGCACCGCGCGACCGATGATGCGGCCCATGGTGGAGTGCAGCTGCTCAGTCTTGATGGCCGAACCGGTGAGCGCCTTGTAGATGCCGTTCAGCTGATCGAAGTGCGCCACCGTCTCCGGGTGTTTGGCGGCGAGTTTCACCAGCAAGTCGGCAAGCGGCCCCACCTCCACCACCTTGCCGTAGAAGGTGGGGGATTTGACCCAGGAGTATTTGCCATCATCCTGCCAGCCGGTGTAGTCGGGCTCGGTCTTGCCCTCCCACGGCTTGAGGGGGGCGTCATCCTTGTACCAGGCGTGCTTGTTGCTCTCGGCGATGCCATCCATCAGCCAGCCATCCTGATGGCTCTCGATGGGGCGATAGCTGGCCAGATTGCCATTCTCGATGTAGCCGCCCGGCATCAGGAAGCTGCCGCCGTCACCGTCGGTGGGGAGCTCCGGCACGCTCAGGTAGTGCTTGGCCCCCTGCCCCAGATTAAGCCACTCGGGGTAGTGCGCGGCGATGATGGCGGCATCCACCTTGTAGACCTGCTCGATAAACTCGCCGAGCCGGTCGATAAAGCTCTTCACGTAGAGCAGCCGCTCTAGGTTGAGCACGCTCGGCGCATCCAGATTGATGGGGTTGGCCACGCCGCCCACCGCCAGATTCTGGATGTGCGGGCTCTTGCCACCGAGGATGGCGACAATGCGGTTGGCATCGCGCTGGCACTCCAGCGCCTGCAGGTAGTGGGCCACGGCGATGAGGTTTACCTCCGGGCTCAGCTTCATCTCCTTGTGACCCCAGTAACCGTTGGCAAAGATGCCGAGCTGGCCGCTCGCTACCAGCGCACGGATCTTGTCCTGCACCTTGGTCAGTTCATCGGCACTGTTGAGGGACCAGGTCGATACCCCCTTGAGCATGTCCGCCGCTTTTTGCGGATTGGCCTCAAGGGCCGCGGTGATGTCCACCCAGTCCAGCGCTGAAAGCTGGTAGAAGTGGACGATGTGATCGTGGATGTTGTGGGCCGCGATGATGAGGTTGCGGATAAACTGGGCGTTGACCGGCACCTTGGCGCCGATGGCATTCTCCACCGCCCGCACCGAGGCGATGGCGTGGATGGAGGTACATACCCCGCAGATGCGCTGCACTATCATCCAGGCATCGCGCGGGTCGTTGCCCTTGACGATCTCCTCCATCCCGCGCCACATGGTGCCGGACGACCAAGCTTTGGTCACTTTGCCGCCTTCGATTTCGCAGTCGATACGCAGGTGCCCCTCAATGCGGGTGATGGGATCTATGGTGATACGTTGGCTCATACGTTGGCTTTCCCTCGGGCCTGATAATCTTGGTGAACACGTTCAAGTGATGGCAGTACCGGCAGCAGCCGGATCAACAGCAAATAGGCACACACCTCGATGGCAACAAAGCCCAGAGAGATCAGCACCTCCTCCGCGGAGGGGAAGTAGTGGTAGCCATTGCCGGGGTTGAAGGCGAGCAGGGAGTAATCCAGTCGCCAGAGGGCGGCGCCCAGCAGCATGCTGAGGGCCCCCAGGAACAACATGCGCGAATCCCGGCGGCTCTTGTCCCAGTGGAACACCAGCAGCGGGAAGATCATCAGCGCGATCTCGCTCCAGAACATGATGGAGAAGCGATTGAACTCGGAGAGATACTCCGACTTGTCGTGGATGACGATCTCGGCAAAGCGCAGCGCCACAAACAGGATCAGGAAGATATCGATCACCTGGGTCAGTTTGTAGAAGAGCGACTTCTCGTTGGGGCCCCGCCCCGCCAATCCCGCCTGCACCAAGGAGCCTTCAAACACCACGATGGAAAAACCCATGATGAAGGCGGTCAGAAGCGAAAAGACCGGCAGCAACTCGTAGCTTTGCCAGAGCGGATGGATCTTCTCCCCCGCCACTATCATCAACGAGCCCATAGAGGATTGGTGCATGGTGGGCAGCAGAGCCCCCAGCGCCAGCACGAAGAACATGATCTTGTTGAGGCGAATGAGTGACGCCTTCCAGCCGAACTTCTCCAGCAATACCGGCGCAAACTCCAGCGCCATCACCCCGATATAGATGGTCATGCAGACCGCCGTCTCGAACAGCACCGAGGAGGTGTTGAAGTGACCGGGCAGGTAGAAGTACGGCAGGTTCCAGTAACGCCCCACGTCGATGGTGATGGAGAGGCCGCCCAGCGAGTAGCCAAACAGGCTCGCCAACAGGGCCGGTCGCACCAGCGGGTGATACTCGCCCCGGTTGAACACATAGACAGCCCAGGCCAGCGCCCAGCCGCCACAGGCGAAACCGGTACCGATCAAGAGATCAAACGAGATCCAGAGCCCCCAGGGGTAGCCGCCATTCAGATCGGTGACCGAGCCCAGCCCGAAGACGAGGCGTTTTAAAATCAACATGCCGCACAGCACGGCAAAGGGGGCCAGCACCAGTACAGGCCAGCTGACCAGCTTGCCACCGAGGGGATACGCCTTGTGATTACTCATGATCCTTGCCTCCCTTTGTGGTGCCCTGATCCTTGATCTGCGTACTACCCTGATCATGACCATCATCGTGATGGTGATCGTGACCATTCTTGGTGTTGCGGCGAATGAGCACCGAAAGGCCGGTCAGCACCACCATGGGCAGCACCATCCCCTTGTAGAGGGTGTGCTGGATATGCTCGGAGCGGGCACCGGAGGAGAGCTCCGGCAGATCGGGCATATCGAGCTTGGTATAGGGCACCCCGGCCAGCACCAGCACCTGGGTACCGCCCCCCTCCTTCTCGCCATAGACGTAAGGCTGGTAGTTGGGCACTTCGTGCAGGTAAGGGTCGTTGGCAGAGAGGGTCTGGCGCGGATAGGCATATTCACTGCCAGGGGTCGCCAGCAGGCGGCGCTTGGCCTCGGCCATCAGCTCCTCGCGGGTACCGAAAATGACGGCGCCGGTGGGGCACACCTCGACACACCCGGGCAATTTCCCCTGATCGATCCGCTCAAGCCCCTTCTGGTTGCAGAGCTCGCACTTGTGGATCGCCCCCAGCGGGTTGTCATAGTCATATTTGGGCACATCGAACGGGCAACCCACCATGCAGTAGCGACAGCCGGTGCAGACGCTCGGGTCGTAGTGAACGATGCCGGTCTTGGGATCTTTTTTAAGAGCCTGCACCGGACAGACAGAGACGCAGTTGGGATCGACACAGTGCATGCACTGCTTCTTGATGTAGGCGTAGCCATCCACCAGCTGATCCTTGTGCTCGCCAGTGCCGCTCTTCCACACCTGAATGATGTTGTTGGTGTAGGGGGTCAGCTTGTCGTTGTTGGACCAGGTTTGCGCCCCGGCTGGATTGGCCGGGTTGCCGTTGAGGCGCTGACACTCCGCTACACAGGCCTGACAGCCAACGCAGAGGGTGGAGTCATACAACATGCCGAGCGCGCTGGGAATGGGCGGCTTGTTCTTGGCCGCTGCCAGTGCGGTGCCGGGTACGGCTGTGCCCGCCGCCAGTGCACCGACGGAGGCAAATTTGAGGAAGTTGCGTCTGTTCACGGTTACTCCTCCCGTGATGGGTGCTGCCCGGCTTCGTGGCGCTTCTGCTGGCGACCGAGTTCACGCACCGTCATCAGACTCACACCCACCAGCACCCCGAGGGCGCCACCGATCAGGCCAGTCGCGGTGGGCGAGGTATAGCCCCCCTCCTGGATTTTCACATCGGGTTTATCCACCCGCGGGGTCGGGTTCTCGACCTTGGCGAGCTGGAAGATCCCCTTGCTAAAACCGACCCCATGCTCGTTGCAGCCATAACAGGGGTGGCCGATGCCGACCGGCCAGATGCCGCCGCCCACATCGCAGAAATCCAGGGTCGAGCAGTTGCCGTAGGTTTCCGGCCCCTTGCAGCCCAGATGGTAGAGGCACCAGCCCTGACGGTGGCCCTCATCGCCAAACTCCTTGGCAAAACGCCCTGCGTCGAAGTGCGGACGACGCTCGCAGTTCTCGTGGATCAGCCGCTCATAGGCAAACAGCGGACGCTTCTTGGCATCGAGCGCAGGCAGCTTGCCGTAGGTGATGTAGTAGGCAACCGTGGTGAGGAAGTTGTGGGGATTGGGCGGGCAACCCGGGATATTGATGATGGGAGTGCCTATATTGCCGAGGGCCTCTTCGAGGCTGACGGCACCGGTCGGGTTGCCGCCGCTGGCAGGCACACCGCCCCAGGCAGCACAGGAGCCGATGGCAATGACCGCAGCCGCATCGGCGGCGGCACGGCGAATATGATCGACGATGGGCTCACCGGCCACCATGCAATAGACGCCACCATCTTTGAGCGGAATGGAGCCATCCACCACCAGCACATACTTGCCTTTATAACGCTTGATGGCGTTGTGCTTGTTCTCTTCAGCCTGATGACCAAAGGCCGCCGAGAGCACCTCGTGGTACTCCAGCGAAATGGTATTGAGGATCAGGTTCTCGATGGTGGGGTGCGTGGCGCGCAGCAGCGATTCGGTACAACCGGTGCACTCCTGCGCCCCAATCCAGATCACCGGCGGCCGCTCGGGGCTGGTAAGCGCGGTGGCCATCTTGGCGACGGCATGCTGACTTAATCCCAGGGTTGCGGCCATCCCGGCACACAATTTCATAAAATCACGGCGATTAATCCCATGAGCCGATAAAAAATTATCCTCGACCATTCTACTTATTCCCGTAGTGAGCACTTGTTTGATAAATGCTTAATAGCGGAAATGCTAAGGACTCACCCACCCTGCAGTATTGATCTCTATCAATTTCGACCGGCTTCCCCCTATTTTCATAGCGAGCCACATCACAAATGAAATTAATTACCCCCAAAGAGATATTTGGCAACTCCGTAAATTTTATGAACTTAATTGGATATTAAATAATTAATCACCGCATATCCTCTCTTTCACTGTGAGCCAAATTAACATGATTGAAATCTTGGCTATACCGCTCCTTTCACAATACTGATGCCCACCAATAAATGATCCATTGAATATATCTTTACTCATTCCATTGCATATTCCATACAGTCATCCACGGGACAACCTCCTGACTTGCCTCCCCACACCAGAACGGTCTCATGGCCAGCTACCACCAGTAGCAAGCACGGCCTGCACGGCACAGTTTACCTGCATGTCGTTTGGTTTCAGTTTGCATTTAGCCTGCATTGGACGGCGATGATTGCTTCTGCTAACCCACACAGTACAACCCCGCTTGGCCTCCCTGATGTTTAACACCGCTTAGTGAAAAGATGCCGCCGAGGTATGCATATCAGTATGACCTCCCCCACTCTTTATTGTCTTGGATGCTGGTGAGTAAAATATCGCGATCACGGATATGTTTACGCATCATCGTGAATCTGCATTCAAATTAATGGTAAGAGAAAAGGCAAGGTGGAAGACTGTCTGCAACATAGACATCATATTTAACTCGCGATGCATTAGCTCATCCGGTTACAGATGTTACCGCCCACCTTCACACTATTTACCTTCACGTCACCCTGCGTAATTAACCAGAGCGCAAATATCCATTCCCATCGATATAGATGATAATTATTCTTGTTCAATGGCAACCCCAAAAAATGAGTTTGGATGACGATAAACATGACAAACGATAAGCGTGTTAATCATCAGCCGAGCAGTGGCTCCAGCCACTACCTTGCCTGATCGAACTCGAACTCGTTGACCGCCCGGCTCACCTCTTGAAATGCAGCACGCAGCGGCCGCAGTTGCAGAGAGAAGCCTCCCCCTGACTGCCTCTGATAACAACGCCATAGAGCCTTGTTTCTGGCTGGCCCTACGGACACTTGCCAAGTGCGGGAATTGAACAAAAAAACGAGAAAAATCAAGATAGATAGCCAATTAAAATGACATAATTGACTATAGTTCAATCGAACGTTTGAAAAACGTGACCACTTCACATGGACCCAGCGCAATGACCACTGAACGGGAACAGTTGATCCGCTCACTGTTTGATGAGTACATCGAGCTGTATTCATCACGGGATGATCGGCTCACCACGCGGTTTAGCGACAATTTCAGCGGTTTTGCCGGCAGCAGTGATGTTCTGGTTACCGATAAAGATGAGTGGATCCGGATAACCCGCCGCGATTTTGCCCAGATCCCGGGCAGGATCCGCTTGGAAATACTCGATGTAACCCTGCAAGATCTGGCCGCTGATGTGGTGGCGGTCACCGCCTTCTTCCATATCCATCTACCGAAATCAGAACCTATCCTCTCCCGCAGAACCGCCAGGTTGGTATTGATTTTTCGACACGAAGCCATGGCGTGGAAAATTGCTCACAGCAGTATCTCCATCCCTTACAGTGCGGCTCGGGAAAGCGAAATTTACCCGATGACCAGTCTGGAGGAGCGCCAACATGAGCTGGAGCTCATTATCGAGCTCAGAACCAAGGAGCTGGCGGAAGCGAACCGGAAACTGGAAGCGCTCAGCAATACCGACGGGCTCACCAACATCGGCAACCGTCGTCTGTTCGACAACTCATTGAACCAGGCCTGGGAGCGCTGTATTCAGACAGAGATGCCGATTGCGCTCATCATGCTCGACATCGATCATTTCAAGCAGTTCAACGACCTCTATGGCCACGTTGCCGGTGACGAGTGCCTTCGATTGCTGGCCCATACCCTGGCGCAATCCGGGCGCCGCTCGGGGGAGTTGGTGGCTCGCTACGGCGGAGAGGAATTTGTCATCCTGCTGCCACATGTCGAGCGTCAATCCGCCTATGAAATTGCCCAACATATCCAGCGGCTGATTTTTGCACTCGCGCAGCCACACGCACAAAATACCACCGGTCTGGTGACCGTTAGCATGGGTGTTGCCTGCCTCAGACCATCGAGTCACTGGCAGCCGTCTGAACTGGTAAAACTGGCTGATGCTGCGCTCTACACCGCCAAATCATCCGGCCGTAACTGCATCAGAGTGGCGGAGTCACCCAGCCTCCCGCAACCAGTCTGCCCATAAGTCCCTCATACGCCACCATCCTCCCCATGGGGAACCACTGCGCGCTAACCATGCACGGCAAGGCTCAACGCATCCCATCGCAACATACCTTCCCACTGATCCAGTGTGCTTTGGTAGGTATCCGCCGCGTTGTAATGGGCCATGGCATGCAGGCGGGCATGATGGCCAAGTCGCTTGACCTCGTCGGGCATGGCATTGAGGCTGGCCAGCACCCGCGCCAGATCGCCGGGATTGTTTGGCTGATATTTGCGGCAATTCACGTCATCGGTGAGGTGTCGATCCCACCAGGCGCCATCGGCCGGGATCACTACGCATAATCCTGCCGCCATGGCCTCCAGAATGGAGAGACCAAAGGGTTCCTGATGACTGGTGGAGACAAAAATGCCGCATTGAGATCGGATCTCGTCAAGATTGGCGGGGTTGGCATACCAGTGCGTGTCTGGCAGCTGTGGCTGAGGCTGGCTGCAGGGCTGCAGCGTGCCCTTGGGCTGCAGATAGCACACCATCAGCTCGGGGCGAGCATCAGGGATCATCTGATGGGCGGCAAGCATCGTCTCCAGCCCTTTCCAGCGCAGCAACGAGGCCGCCCACAAAATGCGGTGCCCCCCCAGGGTCGCTTTGGGCCAATCAATCTCGCTCAAACCGTTGGTAAATGGCTGCCAGTGTGACGGGAACTCGGTCTCGCCAAGCCGGGCCAGCAACGCCGCCAGGGAGCTGCGAGTTGATTCGAGATAAAAGACAAAATTCGCCCGTTGCAAGGCTCTGGCTGAGAGGCCCGAGCACCCCACAGGGCCATGGATCAGCTGAACCACCCGGCACCGCAACCAGCGGGCCGCCCAGTAACAGCAGAGATCCACCCCCGGCCCTGACGCCGCCACCAGGCACTTCACCTCCCCCAAACGCAACACCAGCCAGAGGATGAGCAGGGTCTGCCACCCCTGTTTGAGCAGATAACCGATGCCGGACTCCCGCCCCTTCAATATGTGGGGCAGCCAAAGAGGATGATGCTGGCAACGGGACCAGGAGTCGGGATCCTGGGTCAACACATGGCATGTGAGCCCGGGCATCCGTTTGGCCAACTCATCGAGCAGCACTTCGGTCGCAACCTTGGAGCCACCGCGAAACGGGATGGGATCCACGACGATGACCTTTCCGAACACCGGCTCAGTTTGCATGCTCATCTTGCTGCTCCCTTACTCTGGCACCTTGCGGCGGCCAAACCCCAGTTGCACTTTTTGCGCCACTTTTGCCATCCCACTCGCCAGCATATTGCGACCTCTGGCAAGGAGTCGTTGCCCCGCCCAATGAATGAGTGGTCGGAAGGGTGTGGGGGCCGTTGCGTGCCAACGACCAGCCAGCGCGGCGTCCCAAACCGCCGTGACCCCGTCAACGTAGCGCGCCACCGTGAACAACTGTGCGGCACGCAACTTAGCGGCCCGCCCCATTTCACATCGGCGCTGCGGATTGCTCAATTGCCGCCAGTGATCAGCCATCTCGGCCCAATCCCCCGGGGTTGCCAGCAAGCCGGTCACCCCCTCCTCCACCACTTCGGGGATGCCGCCCACCCGATAGGCACTGACCGGGAGCCCCAACATGCCCGCCTCCGCCAACGTCAGACCAAACACCTCCTCACGGGCTCCGGAGACCAGCAGATCCACCCCGCCTCGCAAGATAGCCGCACTGTCTGGTCGCTCGCCGAGAAAGTGGACCCGCTCGGCCACCCCGAGTTCGACAGCCAACGCCATCAATGCTTCCCGCTCCGGGCCGCTGCCAATGATCAGCAACTGGGCTTCCTCCCCCGATGCCATCAGGGCAGCCAGCGAGCGGATCAGCAGATCAATCCCCTTGCGTTTGATCAATGAGCCAACGGTGGCGATGATCATATCCCCCGGTGGCAAGCCCAGCATGCCGACGACCGGCCAGTGAGCACCGCCATTCAGGCGAGCGGCATCGACCCCGTTGGGTACCCGGATCAACCGATCGGCCGCGCAGCCATCCTGGCGCCAACCGGTCAACACCGGCTCGCTCACCCCGATCAGCACACTTGCCCGATGGACCCGCAAGCTGAATCTGTCTCTGGGCTGATAACGGGCATGGAGGTGGCACACCAGCGGTACCTGCAACGCCCGACAGACCCCCGCCAGCCACTGACAAGGAGCCGCGCTATTGGCGTGCACCAGCCCAATCTGCCGTTCGGTGATGAGCTCTCTGGCTCGCCGGGAGAGGCGCCGATGGGCCGCAAGATCAAAACGGGGCGCCTGCCATCCCAGCAGCAGGCTGAACGGCTCGACCATGGTTTCTACCCCGAGGGTGGCCACCTCTGCCGCCAGCGTCGGGCTATTGCACCAGAGCAACGGCGTAAAGCGGCTGCGATCGAGGTGGGCCAGCAGATCCAGCAGGCAGCGTTCGCTGCCGCGGATCCAGTCCTCTCCGTAGTGAACCAGCAAAACAGGGGTTGCGGTCATCCTCTTGCTCCCTTTGGTGGCACTGCCGGCAACCGGGTTGCCTCCTGATGATCCTCAGAGGTGGCCTGCACCTCTGTGGCCGCCTGCTGCACGTACTTGATGGCGGCGACGGCCAGCGCCAATTCCAGATAGATGGGCCAGGTAAAGCCCTGGGTCAGGAAGGATCCCGAAATCACAAACCCCACCATGCTGGCCATCACCCCCTGCATCGCCGTGATCACTGCAGGAGGCATGCCAGCAAGCTGGCAACGCCAGCAACTGCGCAGGGTCACCGTCACCATGCCGATAAACAGCGCCAGCCCGACAAAACCGGTTTCAGCCAGCACCCCGAACCAGGTGGAGTGCACCGCATGATTGAGTCCATCCCAATGGGGGCTGTAGAAGAAGTAGTTGTAATAGAAATTGGACAAGCCCACCCCCACCAGCGGATGGCCCAACGCCATGCCCCAGGCCGCTTGCCAGGCGTAGATCCGCCCCATGGCCGAGGCATCGACCCCGCTCTCGGCTGCGCCGCCAGATGCCCGGTCGCTGATCCCGGCGGCGGCAAACAGCACCACCAGCGCGACCATCCCCATCGAGATCAACAGGGTTTTCGACTTCACCCGCTGCCAGGCAAACAGGCCGCTGACCGCACACACGCCAAGCAAACCGCCGCGGCTCTGGGTGGCGATAATGGCGGCCGCAGTCAGGACAAAACCAAGCC
>NZ_JBFODQ010000055.1:0-1819 GCF_040908355.1 Aeromonas sp. R2-2
TTCCCTTCGCCAGAACGAACCATCAAGATGCCATGCCCCCATGTCGGGCCCCCTTCTCGAAGAATGCCGAGTTCCACCTGGGTGGTATAACCTTGGCCATTAACTGCGTTTTTGCCCCTGACGATCGGGTAGTAATCCGACGAGCCGGCCACTAACCCAAAATTCACATGAAAGGGGGCTGTGTTGGCCCATTGGTCGCCATAAGCGTGAGAGTTATTGGCTGCCCAATGCCCTCCGTAAACCTCGAAGGCACCAGGCGTCAGGCTCGCGATTGTCTTTGCCCATCCCCCCGCACCGTTGGTCGACCACCACTGGATCGCGCCAGTACTCTCCAGCTCCATCGCGGCCGCATGCTTGCCCGGGATGTGCATCTCGAACATGGGGTTGGCATCGGCCTTGACCTGGATCCGCCTGCTTTCCGAGTGCCACAGTTGGCGCCAGCCTTTGAAAATGCCGTTCTCCACTGTGGCAAACCCCATTTCCGAGCCGGCAAAATCGAGCCCGATCATGCCGTTGTATCCGCCGGCATTGGCGTGCGCGACGTTGAAGTAATACTTCCACTCGCTCCCGAACGGCATGCCGTTGGCGGCGTTGTACGCGTTGTAAAACCCGCTCTTCTCTCTTAACTGGGTGGCCACATTGGTGGTGGCCGCGGCATAGGAACCAAGACCGGCCGGTACCTCGTCGATATTCTCCCAGGGGTGACGGTGACGCTTGAGGGCGAGCTCTGGCACATCATCCAGATCGCCCCATGTGTGGCGATGACTGCCGTCCTTGATCTCCACCGCGATGGTGACTCCCTGGGCATCTTCCAAAATGCCTTTGCCGGTGACATCACCGGTCAGCTCGATGGTGCGCTTGCGGCGCACGTCGGTGATGCTGCCATCGGCGTTGATGATGGCCACCTTGGCCACATGGTGCTGATAGCCGTTGCTGTCCAGGTAATCGACCATGTCCGGCACGCTCAAGGTGAGGGTGAAGTGGTTCACCCAGGCATCGAGCAGGGAGCCCGCCCGGTAGATATCGAGCCAGAGCCCCACCGGCTTGGCGCCCGGGGTGATTTTCTTCACCTCGTTAAGCTCGGCGCGCAGGCCGCCGACATAGGCCACCCCAGGCTGCACCTTGTAGACCCCGGACTCGTTGATCAGCTTGAAGCCGTCGCCGTAGAAGGTGGCCGGCCCGAAGAACTGCAGCGCCTGCAGGCGCAGGTCATCGTCCATTCCGCGCAGGCGAGCGGCATAGTCAATCTGCCAGGTGCTTGCGTCCACGTGGGTGGCGGTTGCCTCGGCGGCGCGGTCGTACTCCATCAGCATGGATTTGACCAAGCTGTTGCCAGTCTGGCCGGCCGCTTCGTCAGTCTTGAGCTTGGTCTCCAGCCCCTTATGCACAATCATCCCCACCATGCCGCTGGCTTTGTTGATGAGGTACATGGCGTTGAAGCTGAAATCGCCGACCGTGGTGTCCATCACGATGGTGTAGGCCACCGAGTCGTTGTTGATGCGCCCGCGCTGGTCAACCTTGTGGCGGTGCACAATCTGGCCCGCCGGCGGTAGCCCGCTGTCCGGGTCGATGGGGGCTGCAGGATCGAGGTCTGGCACGTTGGCCAGCACGAACTCATCGAGCACCACCGGCACTTGGGTGGCAAGGCACTCCTGCCAGTAGCGGGAGAAGGCATTGGTAATGATCTGGCTCATGGGTTCCTCTTAAGCGTCGCGCCAAACACATGCTGGCTCATGTCGATGCGACCAAAGCCCAAGGTACTGGCGACTGGGTAAACCACCTGAAACCGATAGCGGCGGCAGGTGCGGCCATAGTGTTG
>NZ_JBFODQ010000056.1:0-1676 GCF_040908355.1 Aeromonas sp. R2-2
TTCCCTTCGCCAGAACGAACCATCAAGATGCCATGCCCCCATGTCGGGCCCCCTTCTCGAAGAATGCCGAGTTCCACCTGGGTGGTATAACCTTGGCCATTAACTGCGTTTTTGCCCCTGACGATCGGGTAGTAATCCGACGAGCCGGCCACTAACCCAAAATTCACATGAAAGGGGGCTGTGTTGGCCCATTGGTCGCCATAAGCGTGAGAGTTATTGGCTGCCCAATGCCCTCCGTAAACCTCGAAGGCACCAGGCGTCAGGCTCGCGATTGTCTTTGCCCATCCCCCCGCACCGTTGGTCGACCACCACTGGATCGCGCCAGTACTCTCCAGCTCCATCGCGGCCGCATGCTTGCCCGGGATGTGCATCTCGAACATGGGGTTGGCATCGGCCTTGACCTGGATCCGCCTGCTTTCGGAGTGCCACAGCTGGCGCCAGCCTTTGAATATGCCGTTCTCAACCGTGGCAAACCCCATTTCTGAGCCAGCAAAATCAAGGCCGATCATGCCGTTGTATCCGCCTGCATTGGCGTGGGCAGCGTTGAAGTAATACTTCCACTCGCTCCCGAATGGCATGCCATTGGCGGCAGTGGCGGCCGCGTTATAAAACCCGCTCTTCTCTCTTAACTGGGTGGCCACATTGGTGGTGGCCGCGGCATAGGTGCCAAGACCGGCCGGTACCTCGTCGATATTCTCCCAGGGGTGACGGTGACGCTTGAGGGCGAGCTCCGGCACATCGTCCAGATCGCCCCATTTGTGGCGATGGCTGCCGTCCTTGATCTCCACCGCGATGGTGACGCCCTTGGCATCTTCCAGAATGCCTTTGCCGGTGACATCACCGGTCAGCTCGATGGTGCGCTTGCGGCGCACGTCGGTGACGCTACCATCGGCGTTGATGATGGCCACCTTGGCCACATGGTGCTGATAGCCGTTGCTGTCCAGGTAATCGACCATGTCTGGCACGCTCAGGGTGAGGGTGAAGTGGTTCACCCAGGCATCGAGCAGCGAGCCCGCCCGGTAGATATCGAGCCAGAGTCCCACCGGCTTGGCGCCCGGGGTGATTTTCTTCACCTCGTTGAGCTCTGCGCGCAGGCCGCCGACATAGGCCACCCCGGGTTGTACCTTGTAGACCCCCGATGTGTTAACAAGGTTAAAGCCATCCCCGTAGAAGGTGGCCGGTCCAAAGAACTGCAGCGCCTGCAGACGCAGGTCATCGTCCATCCCGCGCAGGCGAGCGGCATAGTCAATTTGCCAGGTGCTGGCGTCCACATGGGTGGCGGTCGCCTCGGCGGCGCGGTCGTACTCCATCAGCATGGATTTGACCAGGCTGTTACCGGTCTGGCCGGCCGCTTCATTGGTCTTGAGTTTGGTCTCCAGTCCCTTGTGCACAATCATCCCCACCATGCCGCTGGCCTTGTTGATGAGGTACATGGCGTTGAAGCTGAAATCGCCGACCGTGGTATCCATCACGATGGTGTAGGCCACCGCGTCGTTGTTGATGCGCCCGCGCTGGTCAACCTTGTGGCGGTGCACAATCTGGCCCGCCGGCGGCAGGCCGCTGTCAGGGTCGATGGGGGCGGCAGGATCGAGGTCTGGCACGTTGGCCAGCACGAACTCATCGAGCACCACCGGCACTTGGGTGGCAAGGCACTCCTGCCAGTAGCGGGAGAAGGC
>NZ_JBFODQ010000057.1:0-119744 GCF_040908355.1 Aeromonas sp. R2-2
ATTCAACAACGGAAAAAAGTGAAGGCGCCATTGGCGCCTTCACGGATAGATAGGGGGATGAGTATCCCCTCCATTTGGATTGGTTCGTTGGTGTATTACTGCTTGCCAGCGCCCGATGCTATTGGGCAATGAATCACCATACGCTGGTTATACTCGCTGGCGTAAGCACTCAACTTGGCATGTATCTCTTGCTGACCGGGCCTTATCACATCGCCCAATCCATCCAGATAACGCTTGCCACAGCGCGCCTTGGCCTCTGCCTGCTGCTCGGCTGCAATACCGGGGGCGAACTCTCCCCGCCCGGCTATCACTATCAGGCGGTAATCCTGCCTGGCGAGGTTTGCACTCAGCTCCTGTTCCAGCGTGCTGGCATCGGCCTGACAACCGCCGAGCATGACAAGCAGCAACAGAGGGACTCCCTTCATGTGCGCCTCCGTTGCCAGCCGAGCAGCGCCAGAGCCAGCGTCCACAATCCGAGCGCCCCACCACCACCGCCGCCACCTGAAGTCGAGCCACCTTGCACCAGAGGCAATTTGAGGGGACTGATGGCAAAGAAGATATTGTCGCTGCATGCCACTTTCAGCCTGACGCTGCTGGTGAGATCGGCAGGCAACGTTACCGTTGCTGCGCCGTTATTGGGTTGTCCGGCGGCGAGCATTGTCCAGCTTACGCCCTCATCCTGAGTCACCGAGATGTCCACCTTGCTGCAACTGATCGGCGCCACAGTTGTGCCTGCCACATCCCATGCTACGGCCTGACTGGCCCCCGGAGTGAGAGTCACCCCGTAAAACGGGTTGGTGATGCGAAATGCCGCGCCGGTATTGATCACTTGCACTTTCATGTCATCACTGGCAACGCCACCCTGACCATCACGCACCGTCAGTCTGAAATTGAGATCCCGGTTGGTAGTCGGCCAGGCCTCTCCTTTGGCAAGCGTGCCGGAGAGCAGGGATGGCAAACTCGGCAGGATCCGCTCCGGCGATGCCGTGGGAGAGACAAAACGAAACAGCGGCCGGGAGCCATCGTCAATCATGGTGGCGGCACTACTCGATTCAGTACCCAGATCGATCTGCTCCCAGTTGTAGAGCAGAGAATCATTATCCAGATCTCCACCAGCCCCTTTTAACATAAAGGCCGTATTGGCAGGGATCACATAGTCCCCCCCTGCTGCTGCCTGCGGGGCATTATTGCTCAACGCGAGTGTGGTTCCACAAGTCGATACGGTCGCCATGTGCGCACGCATCTGCTCGATGGACTTGCTATGAAAATAGGGGTCGCTGTGAGTCTGGATATTCTCATCACCACAAATACCGGCATAGGCCATTATGGAGCTGCCACTACCTGGCTCATAGGCTTGATTGGCAACCCGGGTACCTGCACCGCAACTCCCGGTAGTGCCGTTGAAGGTATGATCGGCACCAAACTGGTGGCCAATTTCATGAGCCACATAGTCAACGAAGAAGGCATCTCCTACCGGTGTGGGTGAACCCGACATCCCACCAGACTTCTGATTGGTGCAGAGCACTGCCAATCCGGCCAGACCGCCGCCATTGGTATTCAGGACATGGCCGATATCAAAATTACCGAGCTGCATATTGGTAAAGTAATAAGCCTGTACCCCGATATTGGTCTGCGCATCCGAATTATCATTGGCAAACAAGTCGCTGGCCGGATCGGTAAAGATCAGGTTGTCATTGCCACTGGCCAGCACGAATTCGGCGCCCACATCCCGTTGATAGACCTGATTGACGCGGTTGAGCAAGGTCGCAATCGCCGCCATGGTAAGCGCTTTGGAGCCACCGTGGTATTGGGTAAATTCTCCTGTCGCCGAAATGGCAATGACGTAGCGCTTGCGAACATTGCCATCCACTTGCACCTTGCGCACCAGTTTGCTGAGCTTGGGCCCTATCACCTCATCTGCAGCCTCTTCCAATCGACTATGGGCATCCTGCTGGTAATAGACGGCGTAGCCTTCGGCATTGCGCAGCGGATCGACAAACACCATCCTGCCCTGATGGCTGAACATGGCGTGGAAACCTTGCGGCCCCAGATCGAAGCGCCCTGTCTCTATCGGATACGCCGGGTTGTGACCCTTGAAGGTGCGGATCTGCGGATACTTGGCGGCAAGATCTGCAGGCAGCAAGTCGTAGGCTTCCAGAGCAAAGGTGACCTCCCCCCCATCGGGCAGCGGCAGGGTCAGCTCACTCGCCCCGGCTTGCAGCCCGGCAAAATAGTCGAGCGGCACCTTGGCCACCCGAAACTGATTAGCCCGCACCTCATAACCTTGCTCCGCAGTCGCTCTGGCGGCTACCGTGCTCCACTCGCTGGCCATCAGGCTGGTTGACCCCAACAAACTGGCCACTAACAAGGCCAACGAACACTTACTGGTCACATGCATCTTTGTCATCCTTGTAGTCATGCACTTTTTTGAACCATTACCGGCATCACTATCCCGCCGAATCAAAAAGCCCGGCGCCACTGTTTCAGCCACTCACCCATGGGGAGTGTTGCGCCAACCCCGTCTAACCCCTATCATTGCGCGGATTTGTCAATTTTAGAACTGCTCCTCTTCACAAAGGTGCGGTTCATCTTTATCTGGCCAAGGTTAATCTCATGCTCAAATCCCCACTGTTGCCCCGTTTCGGGGATCTGGTCGTTGCCATTGTTGACGATGTGCTCGGTCAGGGTCTTACCCTCGACCGCGCTTATGCCCGTCACTTCTCCGGCATCGAACTCAAACCGCAAGAACAGGCAAGGATTGCCCTGGTCACCGGCGACCTGCTGCGCCGTCTCAGCCTCTATTGTTTCCTCACCGGTATTCAGGTGCGTCAGGCCGAAAAGAATGTCTGGCCGCTGCTTCACAGCTGGCACGCATTCCACAAAATTGCCCAGCCCAACCACCCGACCCTGGATCGCTTCAATGAAGAAGCATTCCGCCGCCGTCTGACCGAGGCGAAGAAGAACCCGGTATTGATGGATGGTTGCCCGAGCTGGCTGGAGAAACTGGGCAGCGAGCAGCTGGGTGAAGCCTGGCCTGCCGAGCGTGCAGCCTTGGCCTGGATGCCCAAGCGTTACCTGCGGGTCAACACCCTCAAGTGCACCCGTGATGAGCTGCAGGCCATGCTGGCCAAAGAACAGGTCACCACCATTCCGGTTGAAGGTGTGGAGACTGCCCTGCAGGTCACCTCCGACGCCGCCCTGTTCCGTACCAAGGCCTTTGCCGATGGTTGCTTCGAACAGCAGGACGCAGGCTCCCAGCTGGTTGCTGCCGCTTTGGAAGTTGCCCCAGGCATGCGCGTTATCGACGCCTGTGCCGGTGCTGGTGGCAAGACCCTGCATATCGCCGCCATGATGCAGGGCAAAGGCCGTCTGCTGGCAATGGATGTGGAAGAGTGGAAGCTGGAGAACCTCAAGCAACGCGCTCGTCGCGCCGGTGCCCACAACGTGGAGACCCGGGTCATCACCAGCAGCAAGACCGTCAAGCGCCTCAAAGAGAGCGCAGATCGCCTGCTGCTGGACGTGCCCTGCTCCGGTCTGGGCGTACTCAAGCGCAATCCGGATGCCAAGTGGCGTGATACCGCCGAGCGTCTGCCGGTGCTGGTCGCGCTGCAAGAAGAGATCCTGCAGCGTTACAGCCAGATGGTGAAAGTCGGCGGCCTGCTGGTTTATGCAACCTGCTCCATCCTGCCCGAGGAGAACCGCCAGCAGGTGGACAAGTTCCTCGCCGCCAACGAAAACTTCCGTCTGCGTGACGATCACACCGTGAGCCCGTCCGAGACCGGCTTCGACGGCTTCTACATGGCTCGTATCGAACGGATCGCCTGATCTGCCCGATGACCATATAGAAAAAAGCGGCTGCCATTGGCAGCCGCTCTGTTTTGGCTTGCTGACACACTCCCGATGGGGTTACAGCGCAGCAATCGCCTCTATCTCGATCTTCACATCCTTCGGTAACCGAGCCACTTCTACGCAGGAGCGAGCCGGATACATGGCATCGTGCTCGGTGAAGAAGTCGTTGTAGACCTGATTCACCGCAGCAAAGTCGTTCAGATCAGAGACAAACACCGTGGTCTTGAAGATGTTGCGCACCTCGCCGCCTGCCGCCTCGACAATCGCCTGTAGATTTTGCAGGGAGCGCAGGGTCTGCGCTTCGATCCCCTCCGCAACGTCGCCGCTCACCGGGTCCAGCGGGATCTGACCGGAGGTGTAGAGGATGTTGCCAATCCGGGTGGCCTGCACATAGGGGCCGATGGCGCCCGGCGCCGCCTTGGTAGTGATAACCTGTCGCATCTGTTACTTCCTCGTGCTGACAAACAAAAAGTAGGCCCGGAGCAAGCCTGCTCACCCCGGGCATGAGAGCTACATCATGTTGGTGAAGGTTCTGGAGATGACGTCCTGCTGCTGCTCGCGGGTCAGGGCGTTGAAGCGCACCGCATAACCGGAGACCCGGATGGTCAGGCTGGGGTACTTGTCCGGATTGTCGATGGCATCCAGCAGCATCTCGCGATTCATCACATTGACGTTGAGGTGCTGACCCCCTTCCACATCCCGCTCATGATGGAAGTAGCCATCCATCAGCCCCACCAGATTGCTCTCGCGATTGGCGGGTTCCTTGCCGAGCGCCCCCGGCACGATGGAGAAGGTGTAGGAGATCCCGTCCTTGGCGTATTTGAACGGCAGCTTGGCCACCGAGGCCAGCGAAGCGACCGCCCCCTTGCGATCCCGACCGTGCATCGGGTTGGCTCCCGGTGCAAACGGGGCACCGGCGCGGCGGCCATCCGGGGTGTTGCCAGTCTTCTGGCCATACACCACGTTGGAGGTGATGGTCAGGATCGACTGGGTCGGTACCGCATTGCGGTAGGTCGGCAGCGCCTGGATCTTCTTCATGAAGCGCTCGACCAGATCGCAGGCGATGGAGTCGGCCCGCTCATCGTTGTTGCCGTACTGGGGATACTCCCCCTCAATCACGAAATCGACCGCCAGCCCGTCAGCATCGCGCACCGGCTTGACCCTGGCGTACTTGATGGCCGCCAGCGAATCGACCGCCACCGACAGACCGGCAATGCCGCAGGCCATGGTGCGATAGACGTCGCGATCGTGCAGCGCCATCAGCGAGGCCTCATAGCTGTACTTGTCGTGCATGTAGTGGATCAGGTTCAACGCGCTGATGTACTGCACCGCCAGCCAATCCATAAAGCTGTCGAGGCTGGCCATGACGGTCTCGTAATCCAGCACCTCGTCCATGATGGGCGCCACTTTCGGACCAACCTGGATCTTAAGCTTCTCGTCCACCCCGCCGTTGATGCAATAGAGCAGGGTCTTGGCCAGGTTGGCGCGTGCACCGAAGAACTGCATCTGCTTGCCGATCACCATGGGGCTCACGCAGCAGGCGATGGCGTAGTCATCGCTCTCGAAGTCGGTGCGCATCAGGTCATCGTTTTCATACTGCAGGGATGAGGTATCGATGGAGACGCGGGCGGCATAGGTCTTGAAGGCCCGCGGCAATCCTTCCGCCCAAAGGATGGTGAGGTTGGGCTCGGGCGCCGGCCCCATGGTCTTGAGGGTGTGGAGGTAACGGAAGGAGTTCTTGGTCACCAGAGTACGACCATCCAGCCCCATGCCACCAATGACCTCGGTGGCCCAAATGGGGTCGCCGGAGAAGAGGGAGTCAAACTCGGGGGTACGCAGGAAACGTACCATGCGGACCTTCATGATGAAGTGATCGACCAGCTCCTGGGCATCCTGCTCGCTGATAAGCCCCGCCTTCAGATCCCGCTCGATATAGATGTCTAGGAAGGTAGCGGTGCGACCGAGGGACATGGCCCCGCCATTTTGCGACTTCACCGCCGCCAGATAGGCAAAGTAGAGCCACTGGACTGCCTGCTGGGCAGTGCGTGCCGGCCCGGAGATGTCAAAGCCGTAGTTGGCCGCCATCTGCTTGATCTGCACCAGTGCCCGCTTGTGCTCGGCCAGCTCCTCGCGCTGGCGGATCACCTGCTCCAGCTGCTCTCCCCGCTCAAGCGCCGGTTGCAGATCGGCAAACTGCAGCTCCCGCTCACGGATTAGATAATCTATGCCATAGAGCGCGACCCGACGATAATCTCCGATAATGCGACCACGGCCGTAACCATCCGGCAAACCGGTCAAAATTCCTGATTTTCGGCAGCGCAACATCTCGGGAGAGTAGACGTCGAACACGCCCTGGTTATGGGTTTTGCGCAATTCGCTGAAGGTATATTCAAATTCGGGATCCATCTCCCGGCCATATGCTTCAAAAGAGCTGCGGATCATATTTACGCCGCCAAATGGATGCAGTGCTCTTTTAAGGGGCTTGTCGGTTTGCAGGCCAACGATTTTTTCCAGCCCCTGCTCGATATAACCCGGCCCGTGGGCGGTGATTGTGGTGGCAATATTGGTATCAAAATCAACGGGCGCGTGGGTGGCATTCTCGATGCGGATCCCCTCCATCACCTTGTTCCATAAAGTGGTGGTCGCTTCGGTGGCATCTGCTAAAAACTGTTCGTCACCTTCATAGGGGGTGTAGTTCTGCTGGATAAAATCACGGACGTTGATCTCGTGCTTCCAGTTTTCACCGACAAACCCTTGCCATGCCTGACGGAATTTATCCTGATCCAATTGCATATCAACTTTCATCAAATAAACCTCATTCACTACTCATGACACTACAGTGGAAGATGTCAGACGCACTCGGCCTGACGAACCTTCAGCCCCAGACGAATGGCATCCAGCGCGATCATTTTCTCTTCATTGGTGGGAATAACCGCCGCCAGTACCATGGATTCTGCCGCCGAAATTATCCGGCAGCCCTCGCTATTGGGACGCTGGTTAAACGGCTCGCTGATCGCTACGCCAAATACCTGAAGTCGTTCGCATACCAGCTTTCTGATAAAGGCCGAGTTTTCGCCAATACCGCCGGTGAAAATAACGGCATCCAGTCGGCGCAATGAGGTGGCATGACCACCGATATGGCGGGCAATACGATGGGCAAAGGCGTGAATGGCCAATTTCGCCCCGGGATGCCCTTCGTGATAGGCAGCTTCCAATACCCGCATATCCGAGGAGAGCCCCGAAATACCCAGCAGGCCGGACTGCTTGTTCAATACCCGTTCAATATCCTCGATGGATTGCCCGGTCTTGCTGGCGATATAGGCCAGCGCGCCAAAATCGATATCGCCGCTGCGGCTGCCCATGATCAGCCCCTCCAGCGGCGTCATCCCCATCGAGGTATCGACGCTCTTGCCATCCTGTACCGCGCAAATAGAGGCGCCATTGCCCAGATGGGCGATGACCAGACCGGCATGCTGCTCATCCAGCCCCATAAATACGCAAGCCTGCTCGGCGACATAGCGATGGGAGGTACCGTGGAAGCCATAGCGGCGCACGCCGTAATCCTGCAAATATTGGTAAGGCAGCCCATATATATAAGCTTCCGGCTTCAGGGTCTGGTGAAAACCGGTATCAAATACCGCAATTTGGAGTTGTGTAGGAAATAGCTGACGAGCCGCCATCACACCGCTCAGATTTGCGTGATTATGCAGGGGAGCCAAAGGTGACACCTGCTTGATTTTGGCCAATACATGTTCATCAATGATCACGGCTTCACTAAATTCACTACCACCATGAGCAATACGATGACCAACCAGTGCAATGGCATCCAGCAGATCCCGTTTTTTCAATTCCGCCGCGATGGCAGCCAATGCACAGGTGTGGTTATTTTCAGCTAATGACATTGCGGGCTCTTTACCCACTTGCAATTGGGGATGGGCCGTCTCAATACCATCCGCCATACCGGATATCACCACCTCACAGGATTGACTATCCAGTACCGAGAATTTGACCGACGAAGAGCCGCAATTGATAACCAGAACCAACGAATCAAACTTCATTACATCGCCTCGATATTTATGATGTCGAGTCACTGCAGTCAGAACATATTTACCACTGTTTGTGGTGGCCAAATAACGGATAGCCTTGCTCTGGGCCCACATAATTGGGCCAACCAAGAACCGGTTATTGCGCGCTTCTGACTGCGCCATGCAGACCCTGCCAAAGGGTCAGGGCCTGAATGGCTGATGACTTGCAGAAAAGGTTTTCAGAACAGCTTGGAAACTATATTCAGGATGGTCAGCACACCGATGATGGTGACAAACACGTTGCTGGCCTGGCCTTTATATTTGGCCAGCGCAGGTGTCTTGCTCACCGCATACATCGGCAGCAGACAGAGCAGGGAAGCGATGATTGGCGCCCCCATTGCCTCAATCAGGTCGAGGATGTTGGGGTTCACATAAGCGACCAGCCAGGTCGAACCCATGATGAACAACATACTGACCATGTTGAGTTTTTTACTGGAAACCTTGCTCTTGTCGCCCTGGTAGCCAAAGCGGAGGATGAGGCCGTTCAACCCTTCCAGCGTCCCCAGATAGTGGCCAAAGAAGGATTTGAAGATGGCAACCAGCGCAATGATGGACGCCGCATACTCCAAAGTGGTGGCAAACGCAGACTTGCTGCCCGTCATTGAGGAGAAGTGGTTGGCCAGATAGGAGAGCACCGGAATGTTCTGGGCTTTGGCTTCCGCCATATTTTGCGGTGACAGGGTAAAGAGGCAGCTGAAGGCAAAGAACATCACCACGGCCACCATCAGCATGCTGGCACCGGAGATAATCTTCGAGCAGCGCTTCTCGGTAAAATCACGACCGAACTCCTGCTCATACTCTTCCCGTTTGGAGACGATGAAAGAGGAGACAATCGGCGAGAAGTTGAAGGAGAAGACCATGATGGAGATCCCCAGCCAGACGGTAACCAGAATACCATCATGACCAAACATCGATATCTCGCTCAGATTGACCTGATCAAAGACGGCACTGTTCCAGTACGGGACGAGGGAGAGAGAGATAACGATCAGACTGGCAATAAAGGGAAAGACCAGATAGCTCATCACCTTGACCATCAGATCTTTACCGAAGTAGATCACGAATGCCATCAACATCAACAATGCCAGTGCAACCACACCTCGATTAAGCGGAACCAACTGTAGTTGATGCTCCCAAAATGCCATAAAGGTATTGGTGATCGTCACACCATATATCCACAGCAGTGGGCAGATGGCAAAGAAATAGAGGAAGGTAATTACCACTCCTCCCATCTTTCCAAAATGTTCTTCAACGGTCTCGGTAATATTTGCCGATGGATTACTGCCAGAAAGACATAATCTGGCCAACGCCCTATGGCAATAAAATGCAATGGGGTAAGCCAGCACCAACATGATTAATATTGGGATCAGGCCACCATATCCGGCCCGGATTGGAAAGAACAAGACCCCCGCCCCGATAGCAGTACCGAACAGACCTAATCCCCATGTGGTATCCGATTTACGCCATGCACGAGTATTCTCTTTACTGCCGGTGACAACACTGTCTAATATCATGACTGCATTCCTTACAGGCTAAATTGACGAATATTGTTCTGTTCGATAATTTCGGCGATCCGGGTCAGATCAATATTGCCACCCGAAATAATGCTGACGGTCTTTTTACCTTCGACATAATGTTTCAGCTTGCCACTGAGCAGCGCTGCCGAGGCCAGAGCTCCCGCCCCTTCGGTAATCACCTTGTTGCGCTGAATAAGGTCAACCATGCTATGACGAATATCATCCTCGGTGACCAGTACAATATCATCCACCAATTGTTTGACGATTTCGAAGGTCAGTGAACCGGGTCTTGCCACATCACAGCCATCGGCCAGCGTGCTGCTGGTTCTGTGATTGGTCATGGTACCGGCATAGAAAGAGGCCGCCATACCGTGCACATTCTCGGATTGCACACCAATCACCTTGATGGTCGGATTAATAGATTTGATAGCCATGGCAACACCGGCAATCAAACCACCGCCACCGATCGGCACTATGATGTTATCGACATCATACAAATCTTCGATAATTTCCAGGCCAATGGTGCCCTGGCCGGCAATCACTTTTGCATCGTCGAAGGGGGGAATAAATACGCGGCCTTCCATCTCCACGATTTCGCTGACTTTGGCAATGGTGTCATTGAAGCTATTTCCATGGAGGATCACTTTGGCTGAATAGTCACTGGTTGCAGCAATTTTTGATTTGGGGGCACAGCAAGGCATGACCACCTTGGCATCAATTCCCAGCATGGCACTGGAGAGTGATACACCTTGGGCATGATTGCCCGCCGAGCAGGCGACAACACCTTTTTGTCGGTCTTCCAGACTTAATGAACTGAGTTTGTTGAAGGCACCACGAATTTTAAAAGAGCCTGTACGTTGCATGTTTTCAAGCTTGAGGTAAACCTCGCCATGGCAACGTTCGCTGATGTAGTTAGAGGGTAGTTGCGCGGTCTTGTATATATGATTGGTCAGTCTTTTTTTGGCTTCAGTAATATCATGAAGACCAATGGGCAGATTGCTATACATCTTCATCGCAAATCTCTTTTTATTTATTAATTTGTAGGGTTTTATTTCACAGGGCGAAGCGATACTAGGTTCTATCACTTGCAATTAATGTGAGCATAAACACAAAAAAATCTACAAAGAGACTGCGTTACGGTGAAATTATCAAAAAATGTGATAGCAGCAACACTTGAATCCAAAGGGATTAAAAAAAGTAATCAAATATTGGCAAATAATATAATTAACAACTCCAAAACAAAGCCGTAAAGATTAGATTTTTCAGGGTAATTGCGTTGCTTTTTGCAACCGGCAATCAGTTGCTTGCCTACCAGAACCGGGACAATAAAAAAGGGAGCCTATAAGGCTCCCTCTCGACAACACAGAACCGATTACTCGGCTGCAGCATCATCTTTCTTGTACTTGGCAGCAGTCTCTTTGATCAGAGCCTGCAACTCGCCAGCCTGGAACATCTCGATCATGATGTCACAGCCACCGATCAGCTCACCTTCAACCCACAGTTGGGGGAAGGTCGGCCAGTTGGCGAATTTTGGCAATTCGGCGCGGATATCCGGATTTTGCAGGATATCAACGTAGGCAAACGGCTCGCCGCAGGACATCAGAGCCTGGGAGGCCTGGGCAGAGAAGCCACAGCTGGGTAGCTTGGGGGAGCCCTTCATGTAGATGATGATGGGGTTGTCAGCCAGCTGCTGCTTAATCTTTTCAATAGTTTCCATAGGTGCCTCACTAGAGCGATTTCGGCGGCCATTCTACTGCAATCTTGCCCGAGCACAAACTGACAAAGGGGTGACCCGGCTCGAATTGTGCAAAGAACCCACACTGGATTGATCGCGATCATGGCGCCAATCAAGAGTTGTTAGGCCATCTTTGATACTGCTACAATCCCTTGGCTTTGGGCTACCCAGCCCCATCATTTTAAAAACAACTCTTTTCACATATAGAAAAGAGTACGCAATGTCTTGCAACCGTCGCCTTCGCACGGTCCAGCCAATGGAGAGTAGAAAATGGCATTCGAACTTCCCGCTCTGCCCTATGCAATCAACGCTCTGGAACCGCACATCTCCCAGGAAACTCTGGAATATCACCACGGCAAGCACCACAACACCTACGTGGTCAACCTGAACAATCTTGTGCCGGGTACCGAGTTTGAAGGCAAGTCTCTGGAAGAGATCATCAAGACCTCCAACGGCGGCATCTTCAACAACGCCGCCCAGATCTGGAACCACACCTTCTACTGGCACTGCCTCTCCCCGAATGGCGGTGGCGAGCCGACTGGCGCCCTGGCTGATGCCATCAACAAGGCATTCGGCTCCTTCGCCGAGTTCAAAGATGCCTTCACCAAATCAGCCATCGGCAACTTCGGTTCCAGCTGGACTTGGCTGGTGAAGAAAGCTGACGGCTCTCTGGCTATCGTCAACACCTCCAACGCTGGCTGCCCGCTGACTGAAGCCGGTACCACCCCGCTGCTGACCGTTGACCTGTGGGAGCACGCCTACTACATCGACTTCCGCAACCTGCGTCCGAAGTACATGGAAACCTTCTGGGCTCTGGTTAACTGGGAATTCGTGGCCAAGAATCTGGCTGCCTAATCAGCCTCGCTTGCCAAAACGCCCCGCACTGCGGGGCGTTTTTTTATCTCGATATGGCTGCGAAAATGAATAAGGCGCCCGCAGGCGCCTTTTACATATCGAGATGACCCGTTTACTGGTCCAACTCGTCCATATATTCATCCAGATTGGCATCGTCGGCCTGCTCTTGCTGAGACGCTTTCAGCTCGGTCTGCTTCCCCGTCACCTTGCCCTGGTTATATTGCAGGTAGAAGTCCTTGGTCAGCGCATAAGGATCGAGGGAGTTGTCGATGATCCGCTCCTGATCGATAAGCTTGGCACGTGTGCCCAAGCCATCCAGTGCCCAGTGTGCAACCTTCATCGGGAAGGTTAACAGGGCATAGGGGAAGTAGAAGCTGTCAATCGCATCACCAACCAGCTCCCGGGTGGTAGTCGGGCCGTAGACAGGCACCATGATGTAGGCACCATTACCGATATCGGCCCTGCCCAGCACTGTGTCCATCTCCAGCTTGTTGCGCTCGAGACCGGCATGTTTGGCCACATCGAAGATACCCAGCAGACCGACCGTGGTGTTGAGGGTAAAGCGCCCCAGGTTGGTGCCCGCCCCCTTCAAATCACCGGTGATCAGATGGTTCACCATGCTGCTTGGCTCATCAAAGTTGGCAACAAAGTTGGCAATGCCATCCTTCACCCCTACCGGAATGTAGCGGGCATAGGCATGTACCACAGGACGTGCCACATAGGGTTCCAGCACATCATAGTTGACCGCCCACATGGCCCGGTTGGCCCCCTGGAAGGGATCGCGCGGATCGGCCGCCGTACTGGTGGCACCCGGATTATTCATGCCGGGATTGAGATCCAGACTCTCTGGGCCAGGCTTGGGTGGGCCACCGGCACAGCCAGCCAGCAAGAGGGCTGCCAGTATGGCCCCTGAACGAAGATACATATGATTGTCCTGACGTTTTATTTTGATTTATCAGAAGTATAGATAACCCGGCTCCTATCCAGGAGCCGGGTTATCCAAAGGCATATTAGAGGGCGTGATCGATGCGGATGTCAATCGGAGCAGCAGGGATCTCGGCCGTCTTGACCGGCACGGATACCCCTTCGAAGGCTCCTTTCTTGTTCATCACATTGCCACCGCGCGAGAGACGCGCCTTGAACTGCAGCTCCGGATAGGCCGCCAGTTTGCTGCCTTCCATCATGGCATCGCCATCCCCGAGTGACAGGGTAACAGGCAAGGTTGGCCCTGCGATACGCTTCACGGCGATGGGCATGGGCGGCCCGTTGGGCACCACGGCAAAGACGAAGAGATGGGCATCTTCCGGCATCTGAATGCCCGCCGCCAACGTGACGTGGATGGGGAATTCCCCCTCCTTCACCGCCAACGGTTGTCCCTCAACTGCGCCCGCTTTGGCTGCGCCTGAATTCGTCACCTCGATGCCGCGCTGCTTGAGCTGCGCGCGGGCGTACTCCATGGAGCGCTCGACCATCACGTAACGGGGGGTACCTTTCTCCATCAGTGGCAACATCGCCTGCCAGCGAGCCAGCGCGGTCTGGAAGTCCTCTTTTTGCAGCGCCATAAAGGCATAGACGGAGCGTGCTTCGATATTGTCCGGATCCTGCGCGATAGCCGCTTGCAACAGGGCATCCGCTTGCGCCTCATCCCCCGTCATCATCAGCGCCTGCGCATAGGGCACCGCCACCAGCGACTTCTGGGGGGCCAGCGTGTAGGCCCGCTCCAGCGCCTCGCTGGCCATCTCGGGATCATTGCCATCCAGCGCCAAGCGTCCCAGCAGCAGCCAGCCGCGGTAGTCGTTCGGTTCATCCTTGAGGCGGGTACGCAGTGCCAGCGTGAAATCCAGCAGATCCTGCTCGGTCACCTGGGCATCCCGCTCCACCAAAATACGATTACTCAACTCTCCAAGACGGCTGCTGGCATCTTGCCAGCGACTCACCTCTTGCCAGGAGCCCAACTTGTAGTAGAGCCCCAGACTCACCACCAACAGCACCAGTACACCAGGGATCCAGATCAGACTCTTGCCACTGCGGGCGGTCTGCTCCACATCGGGAATATCATCCAAGAGACTTCGTTGCAGCTCGACCAGCGAGTCAGACTCCTCAGCCAGGACACCCTGCTCGCGCTCTTCGCCAATCTCCAGCAGCCGCTGGCGATAGAGCTGTTTGTTGAGCGCCGAGCGACTGATGCTCTGTTTGCCTTCACCACGCCACAGCGGCACGACGAGCGCCAGACTCACCAGCACCAGCAAGCCCGCAATCACTATCCAAAAAGCGGTCATTGTTTCTCTTCCTCTTTGAGCAGCTCGGCCAGTCGGCGCTGCTCCTCCTCGCTCAAGGCGTTATCCAGTTGTTTTTTCACCGCAGGGGGCCGGCGGCTGCGCATCACGACCACGGCGCCACCGATCAGGATCACCAGCAGCGGGCCGAGCCAGAGGATCAGGGTGGAGGCCATTAGGGGCGGGTTATAGAGGATAAAGTTGCCGTAGCGGGCCACCATGTAATCCACGATCTCCTCTTTATCCTTACCCTCGCGCACCATCTGGTAGGTCTTGTCGCGCAAGTCCTTGGCCAGCCCCGCATTGGAGTCGGCGATATCCTGGTTCTGACACTTGGGGCAACGCAGCTCCTTGGTCAGTTCGCGAAAGACCTGCTCCTGATTGTCGTTGTCGAAGGTGTAGACATCGATAGCGGCCATGGCGGGTACTTGCACCACCCATCCCAGCAACAGCAGCAGGGAAGCAATAAATACTCTCATCAGGACTCCCCTCACTTCATGGCATCAAAGATGGGTTTGAGGGTCGACGCCCAGTTCTCGGGGTTTATATCCCCCACGTGGCGATACCGGATGATCCCCTTGCTGTCGATAAAGAAGGTCTCCGGCGCGCCATATACACCGAGATCCAGCCCCAGCATGCCGTCCGGATCATAGAGGTTGACCTGATAGGGGTTGCCCAGCTCCGCCAGCCACTTGATCGCCTTGTCACGCTCATCCTTGTAGTTCATGCCGATGATGGGAATACCCTGCCCTGCCAACTGTTTGAGGTAGGTGTGCTCGCCGTAGCAGGTGGGGCACCAAGTGGCCCAAACGTTGAGCAGCATGGGGCGACCGGTCAGGATACTGCGATCGTGCTGCTTGTTCAGATCGTAAATGTCCTGAAGGGTGAACACCGGCACCTCTTTGCCCACCATCACGGACTCAAGCTTGGTGGGATCTGAGTAGAGCCCTTTGAACAGGAACACAGCCCCCAGCAAAAAGACGATAAAGGGGATTAAAAACAACCAGGTCTTTTTGTTCATGCCTTGGCCTCCTCCTCACGACGGCCGAAACGGTAACGCTTGTCGAGCATCGCCAGCACGCCACCAATAGCCATAAAGACGCCGCCGAACCAGATCCAGCGCACGAACGGCTTGTAGTAGATCCGCACCGCCCAGGCACCGTTGTCGAGCTGTTCCCCCAGCGCCGCATAGAGATCGCGGGTGATACCGGCATCGATGGCCGCCTCGGTCATCGGCATCCGGCTCACCTTGTACATCCGCTTCTCGGGCTTGAGCAGGGCGACCTGCTTGCCATTGCGGTGCACTTCCAGCACGCCCTTGAAGCCATCGTAATTGGGACCGTTCTTCTCCTTGATCCCGGCAAAGACGAACTCGTAATCGGCAAAGTGCACCCGATCACCCGCCTGCATCCGCAGATCCTTCTCGATGCTGTAATTCTGGGTGCAGGCGATACCTATGATGCTGACTGCCAGCCCCACATGGCCGAGGATCATGGCCCAGTGGCTGTTGCCAAGCTTGCGCACACCGACTGCAAAGCTGTGCTTGTGGGTAGCCCGCGCCCAGGTCTCCTGCACGCTGGTGACGATGATCCAGGCCCCCAGACCAATCCCTACCGCCGCCCACGGCTTGAAGGTTTCGGCAAAGAGCAGCGGCAACAGCAAGGCTGCGGCCAGACTCAGCACCAGTGCCACAACCACCTTGCTTTTGAGTTCCCCCAGCTCCTGACGACGCCAGCGAAACAGCGGGCCAATCCCCAGCAGCAGGGCAAACGGGATGATCAGCCAGCTGTAGATGTGGTTGAAGAAGGGAGTACCGATAGAGATGCTCCCCAGCCCCAGCTCCTTGTGCACCAGCGGCAGCAAGGTACCGAGCAGCACGGTCAGCAGACCCGCCACCAGCATGATGTTGTTGCAAAGCAGCAGGGTCTCGCGGCTCCACAACTCGTGTTTGCCGTGGCTCTTCACCTGCGAGCCTTTGAAGGCAAACAGCAGCAAGGATGAGCCGATCACCGCCAGCAGGAAGCCGAGAATAAACAGACCGCGGGTCGGATCGGAGGCAAACGCATGGACCGACACCAACACGCCGGAGCGCACCAGGAAGGTACCCAGCAGGCTCAACGAGAAGGCGGAGAGGGCCAGCAGCACGGTCCACGCCTTGAAAGTGGCGCGCTTCTCGCTCACCGCCAGCGAGTGCAGCAGAGCGGTACCCGCCAGCCAGGGCATAAACGAGGCGTTTTCTACCGGATCCCAGAACCACCAGCCGCCCCAACCGAGTTCGTAATAGGCCCACCAGGAGCCGAGCACTATGCCGAGGGTCAGGAATACCCAGGCAGCCATGGTCCAGGGACGAGACCAGCGGGCCCAGGTCGCATCGAGACGACCGGTCATCAGCGAAGCAATGGCAAAGGCAAACGCTACCGAGAAGCCCACATAACCCATGTAGAGCATCGGCGGATGGAAGATAAGACCCGGATCCTGCAGCAGCGGATTGAGGTCACGACCATCTACCGGGAAATAGGGCAAGGTGCGGGTGAAGGGATCGGAGGTGAACAACACGAAGGCAGTGAAGCCGACCGAGATCAGCCCCAACACGCCGAGTACCCGCGCGACAGCATCGAGCGGCAGACGGCGGCTGAACATGGCTACCGCCGCGGTCCAGCCACCCAGGGTCAGTACCCACAGCAGCAGGGAGCCTTCGTGGGCGCCCCATACGGCGGAAATGCGATATGCTAGCGGCAGCAGGCTGTTGGAGTTAGTGGCCACATACTGCACGGTGAAGTCGTTATCGATAAAGGCCCAGGTCAGGCAGAGAAACGACAGCAGCAGCAGCAAGAACTGGGCATAGGCGAGCGGACGGGCCGCCGACATCATGCCAAGACGCCCCCAACTGGCGCCCAGCAGCGGGTAGCTACCCAGCAGCAGGGCGGTGGCAAAGGCCAGGATCAGCGCAAACTGACCTAATTCCGGGATCATGAAGGCATTCCTTTCAATTGAACGGTGACAACAGCCGCACCACGCACGGCAGGCAAAGCGGAAAAGGCAAACACCACAGGGATCACTGCTTGGCTCCCTTCAACTGCGCCTCGGTATACTCCGGCTTGAAGTGCATGCCGTTGGTGGCATCGGCCACTTCCGGCGGCATGTAGTTCTCATCGTGCTTGGCCAGCACCTCGAACGCCTCTACGGTCGTGGCATCCTTGAGGGTGCCCTGGGCAACAATCCCCTGCCCTTCACGGAACAGATCCGGCAGGATGCCGTCAAACTCGACCTTCACCAGATGACCGCCATTATCCACCAGCTTGAAGGCAACCTTGAGGCTCTGGGGATCCCGCTGTACCGATCCCGGCACGACCAATCCACCGATGCGCAGGCGCTGCCCCTCTTCCGGCTTGATCTTGTCCGGCCCCTTCCCCTCCACCAGCTCGCTCGGGGTGTAGAAGAGGTCGATATTCTGACTGAGTGCGTAGAGCACCAGCCCGCTGACGGTCGCCAGACCCAGGGTAATGGCCAGAATGATGGTGAGGCGTTTTTTGCGTCTCGGGTTCATAGGGTGTTCTCCATCTGCTGGGCCGCCTTGCGACGGGCCTCACGTGCCTGTTTGCTGCGCAACTCGGCGAGCAGGCTGCGGGTTTTCATGCGGGTAGAAATGATGATGCCGACCAGACACACCAGCGTCAGGCCAAATGAGAGCCAGACATAGAAGGCGTAACCGCCCATCGCCATAAAATCACTGAAAGAGGCAAAGTGCATGCTTACTTCTCCTGCTCTGCAATCTCTTTGACCCAGGGGCGATGCCACTCCCGCATCAGGAGTTCATTACGAAAACGCATCAGGGTCAGGGCCCCGAGAAACGCGGCAAACGCCAGGATCATGATCAACAGCGGCCAGAGCATCTCGGGTGAAATGGAGGGTTTGTCAAATTTGGTGATGGTAGCCCCCTGATGCAAGGTGTTCCACCACTCCACCGAGTAGTGAATGATGGGCAGGTTGATCACCCCAACCAGTGCCAGAATGCCGGCCGCACGGCCAGCGACCACCTTGTCGCTGAAGGCGTTGTAGAGAGCAATCACGCCGAGGTAGAGAAACAGCAGGATCAGTTCAGAGGTGAGCCGCGCATCCCACACCCACCAGGTTCCCCACATCGGCTTGCCCCAGGCGGCACCGGTAAAGAGGGCAATAAAGGTAAATACGGCGCCGACCGGCGCAATGGCTGCAACCGTCATGTCCGCCATCCGCAATTGCCACACCAGGCCGATAAAGGCGGCCACCGCCATGGTGGAGTAGGCTCCCATGGAGAGAATGGCGGAAGGCACGTGGATATAGATGATCCGGAACGAATCTCCCTGCTGGTAATCCGCTGGCGCAAACGCGAGGCCCCAGACAGTACCGATCACAAACGAGAGCAGACTAATCACCACAAACCAGGGCAACAGCGTGCCTGCCAGCTGATAGGCACGCTCCGGTTTGGCATAAGGGTGCAACCATTTCCACATAGCTCACAAAACCTTTTTGTTATTAATCGTTTGGCGAGGCCTACCATACCGACCGCAGGGCAGCATCAAATACCCCGAAAGCAATAAGCGGCACTCTCCTTGATCCATCGCAACATTATTTTTTGTAAAAAGACTCCGTTCGGAGCCAAATCCGGTTCAGCTCACGGCCATCAGTTGAGGCTGACCCGCAACGCCGCCGACACAGCCAGCGGCGTCAGTGTCAAAGCCCCCACCTGCATGGCGGCCAGAATGGCAAGCTGCCCGCCATAGGGCAAGCTCATCCCCGCGGCATCGATGGCTGAGGTGGCAAAAATCAGTACCGGAATATAGAGCGGCAGGATCAGCAGACTGAGCAGCACCCCGCCTTTGCGCAGTCCCACCGTCAACGCGACCCCGACCGCGCCGAGCAGACTCAATACCGGAGTGCCAAGTGCCAGCGTCGAGACGACAGCCAGATAGGTGTTCATATCCAGCGACAGCAAAATCGCCAGCAAGGGAGAGATCAGCAGCAGCGGCAAGCCGGTCAGCAGCCAGTGAGCGACCACTTTCGCCAGCGCCAGCAAGCCCAGCGGGTGCGGCATCAGCATCATCTGCTCCAGCGCGCCATCGGCAAAGTCGTCGCGAAACAGTCGCTCCAGCGACAGCATGGCCGCCAATAGCGCCGCCACCCAGATGATCCCCGGGGCAATACGTGACAGCAGTTTGGGCTCAGGGCCAATGCCTAACGGAAACAGGGTGATGACGATGAGGAAAAACCAGAGCGGGTTGAGAATATCGGAACGCTGGCGCAGAGCCATCAGCAGTTCACGGTGAATAAGGTGCATAACAGCGCGCAACATGGCGTTACTCCTGCAATGTCGATGCGAAGGGGGTCAACGAGATAGTCTTCAGCCGTCCCTGCATCAGGGTCAGATCCTGATGGGTGGTGAGGATCACCATGCCGCCCCGCTCGGCGTGGGCCAGAAAGAGCTGTTCGAGCACCTTGACCCCTTGCTTGTCGATGGCAGTAAAGGGCTCATCGAGGATCCAGAGTGCCGGTTTCTGTGACAGCCAGAGTCTGGCCAGAGCCACCCGGCGTTGCTGACCGGCAGAGAGTTGCCCGGTCGGGTTCTCTTCAAATCCGGCCAGCCCTACCCTGGCCAATATCTGCCACAAGTCAGTCTCTGTTTGCTGCGGGTGATGCAACTGCTGGTAGAACTTAAGGTTTTCAAAAGGGGTCAGCGCCGCTTTGACACCCGGCTGATGGCCGAGATAGAGCAGATTGGCATGATACTCATCACGACAGTGACGAATATTCTCCCCATTCCAGCACACCTCACCGGCAAACGGCTGCGACAGCCCGGTCAACAACCGCAACAAGCTGGTCTTGCCGACCCCGTTGGGCCCTTCAATTTGCACCAGATCGCCGGGCGCAACAGAGAAAGTGAGGTGTTCAAACAGAGTGCGATCTTCGCGCACGCAGCTCAGATTGTTAACTTGAAGCAGCATGGGGATTTTTTCAGAGAAAATGAAGCGGTCTGCATCTTAACACAGTATTGGAATACGTCTTTTCAAAGATGCAACAATTGAACTGACTGGCGACCGGGATCACAAAGAAAATACGGTAGAAACCGCCTGGTCAACGCAGCTGGGGGAAAAGCGGCTGCACGCCATAAAATTCAGGAAGGCAATTGCCTTCCTGAATCATCAAGAGCGACCTTTTCGCAACGATATCAAGAGCTCAGCCTCTGCCTTTGGCAACTCGCACTCACTCATGACTTCATCAAGATCGGCGCCCAGTTCGACCATCTTTGCCGCTCGGCTGTAGAGCCTGCGTTCGGGATCCTGCATGGTCAGCTCTTGCTGGCGCTCATTGACCTGCTGCATCGCCCCTTCCACCGACTGCAGACGCTGCCCCATGCCAATAGCGCCGGTATGGAGTTCCATCATCTGCTTGCGCAAGCTTTCCAGCTGACCTTGCAGGGTTGCCACACTGGCCTCGGACTCCTGCTTGCTGCGCTTGCTCTTGAACCAGATATAAGAGGCAAACGCCAAGGCAATCAGGGACATCCCCAAGGCAACCATCTCGATTATCAAAACATCACCTTACTTATCAGAGGGAACCGATATCTTCCCACTCTTCATCGGAGAGCAGCTTGTTCAAGTCAACCAGGATCAGCAGTTGCCCATCACGATTGCTCACCCCCTGAATAAACTTGGCGCTCTCTTCAGTACCGACCGCAGGTGCCGCATCGATTTCGGAAGAGCGCAGATAAACCACTTCTGCCACGCTGTCGACCATGATGCCGATCACCTGCTTCTCGGCCTCAATGATCACGATCCGGGAGTTTTCACTCACATCACCGGAAGGCAGACCGAAACGGGAGCGGGTATCGATGACAGTCACCACATTGCCACGCAGGTTGATGATCCCCAGTACGTACTCAGGCGCACCCGGCACCGGTGCAATTTCGGTGTAGCGCAACACCTCCTGAACCTGCATCACATTGATGCCGTAGGTTTCGTTTTCCAGTTGGAAGGTTACCCATTGCAGCACTTCATCTTCGGCCAGATTCTGTGCAATATTGCGCTTTTCTGTCATGTTTTTATTCCTTTTATGAAAACGTCTACTGCTAAAACTAGCAATAAAACAGCTCGATTGCAGAAGTTATCAGCGACCTTCTATGTTAACCCCACGCTCCAGCAACAGGAGCAGTTCGCGGACGTGTAACAGGGCACACATTTTTTCTTTGACCATGCCCGCCAACCAGGGGCGCTTGCCCTCCTGATGGCGCCATTTCACTTGGTCACGGTGTAACAATTCAGTCCCTTTGAGATGGTGGCAGGCTAATCCCCACGGCGATTCACCAAGCATAATCAGATACTTGTAATCATCCATCTCGAGATGCTGACCCGGCATGACCCACTGGGCAGTATCGACCACATTCATCTTCTGCTCGCGAGAGGTCATGATCCCCTTGTACCAGCCCGGCTGGCCAAACAGGGAGGTGATCTCGCCCAGCTGATGAATACCACCCAGCTCGGTCAACGGCACCGCAAACGTCACGCCCGCGACTTCAAAGAAAAGGGCCTGAAACTCTTTACCGGTATCGATATTTTCCCAGGTAACAGGTTCACTGGCCTCGACCGGAGCAACCTCCAGCGCTGTCTCGGTCAGGATAGTAGTATGGGGCTCCGCAACCTCGGGGAGCAGCACCTCCGCAGGCCACTCAGGCTCCACCGGCAACAGTGACTCCTCCGCCACAATTTCCAGCGGTGCGGTGAGTGTTATCTCCTGGGTGAAGGCGTCATTCTCAAACTGGACTTGTCCCACCTGAGCCAATAGCTCACCAAGTTGGGCAAGCCGTGGATCGCTTTCGAGGTAAGGTGCGGCGACTACCTCAGGGACGCTTTGGGGCTGACGTTGCAACTGTAAAACAGGGGCAGATTGAACCTCTTCCACTTCATCCAGCACCAGTGGCTCATCGAGCAGCAGGGAGTGGAAATAGTCATCCATCGCCCGAACTTGAATGGTATCTCTCATGGCGTCACCTCATGAACCCGTTGCCGCTCAAGGGCATCAAGATGGTTGAGCAACGTTTCATATGCATAGGTTCCACGACTCCCGGGAGAATAGATAGACGGGGGGATATGCAGCAAGCTGGCATCCCGAAACTTGGTATCAATAGGGATCACCGCATTCCAAACTGAATCTCCATATTGATCCTTGATCGACTTCAAGGTCATCAGAGAGGCACGGGTGCGCTTGTCGAACATGGTCGGGATCACGGTATAACGGAACTTGTCCCGCTTGGAACGCTGCATGATCTCGAATGTTTTCATCATCCGCTCCAACCCCTTGAGGGCCAGAAATTCGGTCTGGACAGGCACCAGAATGCGATCGCAGGCAGCCAACGCGTTGACCATCATCACCCCCAGCACTGGCGGGCAATCGATCAGCACGTAATCATATTGATCCTGAATGCGCAGCAGTGCCCGCTTCAGTACCAGTCCCATCCCCTCACGATTGCCCATCACCCGATCAAGGGTCGCCAAGGTAATAGATGCTGGCAGTAAGTTGATATTTTCGAACTTGGTCTTGAGCGTCAGTTTATTGACAAGCTCAGCTGTCGGTTTGACAGCTTGAAACAACTCATAGAGGGTTCCATCCAGGCGATCTGAATCAAAATCAAGATATGCAGTCAGTGAAGCATGGGGGTCGGTATCAATCAACAGTACCCGCTGGCCACGCTGGGCCAAGATCCCCGCAAGCGAGACCACTGTGGTGGTTTTACCCACACCACCTTTCTGGTTGGCAACCGTCCAAACAATCACTGTATCAATCCTGCCTTGTTGTTATGCGTATGCCACCACCGGGCAAGGCGATCACCTTTATATCTCCTGCATCCACCGCCTGTTGTACAGCAGGAACCGGTTCGGCAACTACCGTAGGCGTTGCAACCACAGGTGCTGGCGGCACCCAGGCAAACTTGGAGATAGCGACCACAACCTTGCGATTCTGCAGTCTGCCCTGCTCGCTGCCGTTGTCAGCAAAGGGGGAAAACTCGCCATATGCCTCGAACGCCAGACGCTGAGGGGCGATCCCATCGGCAATCAAGCCATTGAGTACCGCCTCGGCCCGAGCAGCAGAAAGCGCCCAGTTAGAACGATAAATTTCATTATTTATCTGTTGGTTATCGGTATAACCCCGAACCCTTACATAGTTATCGACCGGTTTGAGAATACTTGAAAGAGTATTAATGACCGGTGCAGCGTTTGGTCCCAAAAAGGCACTGCCGCTGCCAAACAACAACCCGGAACTGAGTTCAACCGTCAGCCAGTTCTCATCTTGCGTCACTTTGACGATACCGGCATCCACCAGCGACCCCATGCTCTGTTGCAACTGCATATCAAGTTTCGCAAGTGTCGTGCCATCTTGCAGTACTGGCACTCCAGAAATGGGAGCAAGTGAAGGAGAGGGGGATGCAGGGCTTTCCAGCAACGATGGAGAGGCAGATACCGGGTTATCCAGCAGGGAATTAACCTGCCCTTCAAGCAAGCCATTGCCGCCAGACTGCATGACACTGAACGCCTGGCTCATACCATCAATCACCGCGCGATACTTGTCCTTGTTCACCAGCGCAACAGAGTAGAGCACCACGAACAAGGCAAAGATCAGCGTCATATAATCGGCATAGGAGACCAGCCAGCGGTCAAGATGCTCGCGACCCTGCAAGTGCAACCGATAGCGCTTGCGCATGGCTACTCTCCTTTCAAATAGGCCCTGAGCCGGCGTTCAACCTGCAAGCCGTTTTCACCATGAGCGATAGCCAGCAGCCCTTCCAGGGTCATCTCCTGAAAGAGTGCATAGTGGTAGTGAAATGCGCGTAGCCGATTGGCGATAGGCAGGTAGATGAGATTGGCAAACCCCACTCCATAGATGGTCGCTACAAATGCCACTGCGATACCCGCCCCCAGCGTTGACGGGTCTTCGAGATGAAACATGGCCTGGATCAGGCCCAGCACGGCACCGATGATCCCGATGGTCGGACTGTACCCCCCCATGGCTTCAAATACCCTGGCGGCATGTTCATTGCGCTCCTGCTCGATATCGATATCGGCTTCGAGCAACATGCGAATATCCTCCGTGGAGACCCCATCGACAATCATGCCAAGCCCTTGGCGAGTAAAGTTGTCTTCCTCCTGCTCGGCCTGATTTTCAAGGGCCAGCAGCCCTTGCTGGCGCGCAAAGACGGCCCATGACTGCAACCGTTCGGCCTGGGTCGCGAGATCTTGGCGGGGAGGGGTAAAAATCCATAACAGCTGGCGCAACGCCAGCAGGATGTACTTGGCTGGAGTCTGCAACGTGACGGCGCCGACGGTACCACCCAGCACGATCAAAAAAGCGGGGCCGTCCACCAGCGTCAACAGGGAGCCGCCATGCCACATTTGGGCAATGGCGATAGCCCCCAATGCCAGGAGCAGACCGAGCAAGCCCATGATTAGCGCCCCAACTCAACCAGAATACGCTGGGCCACCTTGTCCAGAGGGAGTGATTCGCTGGCAATCCCCGCTTTGGCTACTGCTTGGGGCATACCATATACCACGCAGGAAGCCTCATCCTGAGCCCAGATGGTTGATCCCTGCTCTTTCAGCAGTCTGGCGCCATCACGGCCATCTGCGCCCATACCGGTCAGCACAATCGCCAATACCTTGTCGGCATAGGTCTTGGCCGCAGAGGCAAAGGTGATGTCCACACAAGGCTTGTAATTTACCTTGTCGTTGCCATCAACAATGCGAATGCGGGCTCCTGCACCACGACCTTCCAGCAGCATCTGTTTGCCACCGGGAGCAAGGTAGGCATGTCCTGGTTTAAGCACATCGCCATCTTCCGCTTCCTTGACGCCAATCTGACATAACCCGTTGAGACGGGCAGCAAACGCGGCGGTAAAAGTGGCTGGCATATGCTGTATAAGCAGAATGGGATGGGGAAAATCCCCCGGCAACTTGGTCAGCACATTTTGCAAAGCAACAGGTCCGCCGGTAGAAGTCCCGATCGCCACCAACTGATAACTCTTGCCACTGCGCTTGAATGAGGCACTTGGCACAGTACGTTGCAGGTCAGGCTGACGATCTGAAGTTCTGAGCGCAGTGCTACCCAGCGGAGCACGAGCAACCGGTTCAGGTGCTTTGGGGCGAGCAGCTGATGTCATCAGGAAGCGCTTGCGGGAGATCTCCTTTACCCGCTGTTGCAACAGTCTGACCGCTTCATCTTTGTCTCTGGCAATGTCCTCAAACTTCTTGGGCAAGAAGTCAAGGGCTCCGGCGTCCAGCGCATCCAGCGTAGCCTTGGCTCCTTCATGGGTCAGGGAGGAGAACATCAGAATGGGGGTTGGGCACTTGGCCATGATCTCCCGCACCGCACTTATGCCATCCATCACGGGCATCTCGATGTCCATGGTGATCACATCAGGGCGCAGCGACATCGCCTTGTCCACCGCCTCACGTCCATTCTGGGCCGTATCAATCACCGTCAGCATGGGATCCTGATTGATGATCTCGCTCACCCGACGGCGAAAGAAGCTCGAATCGTCGACAACTAATACCTTGACTGCCATTGTTGTTTTTCTAACTCCTTGGGCCTGAGCTATTAATGTCTACGCGCATATGCTTTGAGCAGACTCGGCACATCCAAAATAAGAGCAATTCCGCCATCACTGGTAATCGTCGCCCCAGCCATACCCGGCGTACCTTGCAGCAGGTTATCGAGTGGCTTGATCACCACCTCTTCCTGACCAATCAGGCTGTCTACCACAAACCCGATTTGCTGAGTGCCAATCTGCACGATCACCACATGTCCGGTATCCTGGCGTGAACGTTTATTGGCGCCACGAATCAACCACTTGTGCAGATAGAAGAGCGGTATCGCCTTCTCGCGCACAATGATGGTGAGCTGGCCATCAACCATGTTGGCCTTTTTCAGATCCAGATGGAAAATCTCGTTCACACAGCCAAGGGGAAGCGCGAAGGTCTGCTCACCCACTTCCACCATCAGAGTCGGCAGAATGGCTAGCGTCAACGGAACCTTGATTTCGAGACGGGTACCTTTCCCCCAAGTGGAATCGATGTGCACTGACCCATTGAGGCTGACAATGCTGGTTTTAACCACGTCCATTCCGACACCACGGCCAGATATATCGGAGATCTCGGCCTTGGTTGAAAAGCCTGGGGCAAAGATCAGGTTATAGGCATCGTTGTCGCTCATGCGAGCGGCAGTATCTGCATCCAGAACACCGCGACTAATTGCGATGGACTTGAGTTTCTCCGGATCCATCCCAGCCCCATCATCCTCGATGCAAAGCAGGATATGATCGCCTTGCTGGGAGGCGCTAAGGGTGATCGTCCCTTGCCGCGGTTTGCCCGCTTTCTCACGAACATCAGGCATTTCGACCCCGTGATCGCATGAGTTGCGAACGAGGTGAACCAGAGGATCGGCGAGCGCCTCCACCAGGTTTTTATCCAGATCTGTCTCTTCGCCCACCATCACCAGCTCAATCTCTTTCTTAAGGGTTCGGGCCAGATCACGCACAACGCGCGGGAAACGACCAAACACCTTCTTGATTGGCTGCATGCGGGTTTTCATCACCGCCCCTTGCAGGTCAGCCGTTACCACATCCAGATTGGCAACCGCCTTTGACATCTCTTCATCATTGCTGGCAATACCCAGGCTCACCAACCGGTTACGGACTAGTACCAACTCACCTACCATGTTCATGATGACATCGAGAGTCTTGGTATCCACCCGCACCGTCGTATCGCTTTGCACGGCACTATTTTCTGCTGGCGCAGGCGCAGCCTTGGCGGCAGGCGCTGGTGCCTTGGCTGCTTCGGCAGGTTTTGCGGGGGCAGCCGGTGCTGGTTTGGCTACAGGAGTGGCAGGTTTGGGCGGAGTCACCGCGGCAGGTGCGGCAGGTGCGGCAGGTGCGGCAGGTGCCATAGTACTCTGAGGCCCTTGGCCACGGCCATGCAATTCATCAAGCAGACGCTCAAACTCATCATCATCGATAAGCTCGTCCACCTCTTTTTGCACCGACTTCAGAGGATTCACCTCTGGCGCCCCCATGTGCTGTCCCTGGCCATGGAGCTGGTCTAACAAGGCCTCAAACTCATCATCGGTGATATCGCCAGACCCACTCGTTATCGGGGGTGCTGCAGCCGTCTTGGTCGGAGCCCCCCCCACACCGTGGAGCTCGTCCAATAGACGTTCAAATTCGTCTGCAGAAATTTCATCGATCGAGCCGCCACCATTGACAGGAGCAGGCTCGCTGCTGATGGCTGCGGGGTCAACAATTTCTGGAGCAACTTCTTCAACAACTACCGGTGCTGCAGGTTCAGATTCTACAGCCGCAGCCGCACTGGTAGCAGTGCGCAGTTGCTCTTCCCCTTCTGGCTTGCACAACTCATGGAGGTCATGAAGCAAATCATCTGACGCAGGGCTGGGTGCTTCGCGATTTTGAACCTGGGCGAACATGACATTGATGGCATCCAGCGCTTGCAGGATCACATCCATCAGCTCCGCAGTAACGGTTCGCTTGCCATTACGCAAGATATCGAACACGTTTTCCGCACCGTGGCATACATCAACCAGTTCACCGAGCGACAGAAAACCTGCTCCCCCTTTCACGGTATGGAAACCGCGAAAGATGGCATTCAACAGGTTCTTGTCATCGGGCCGCTTTTCCAAGTCGACCAGTTGTTCAGACAACTGTTCCAATATTTCGGATGCTTCGACCAGAAAGTCTTGCAGTATGTCTTCATCAACTTCGAAGGCCATGCGTCACTCCATTAGAATCCCAAGCTAGACAGCAGATCGTCCACATCATCCTGACCATTGACCACATCGGCACGAGCCTCAGGGTTCATGATAGGGCCCTCTGCTTCAATCCCGTTGACAGGAATACTACGAGTTGAATGCTCAGCAGAAGCCTCACCAAACATGGTCAGCATTTCTATTAATTTTGTTTCAACTTCCTGAACAAGCTTGATGACCTTCCGGATCATCTGACCTGTCAAATCCTGAAAATCTTGTGCCATCAGGATTTCTGTCAGCAGTTGCCGTAATTTATCGGCATCAGACTCTGAAGCCTTAATAAAATCATCAAGTTGGTGACATAAGGATTTGAACTGTCCCACGCTCATGTCACGAGACATGAGGGCATTCCAGTTCGGCATCACCAGCTGGATATTGTCATTCAGGCGATCCGCTATCGGCAAACTGGCTTCCACCGCATCCATTGTGCGATTGGCCGCTTTGTCGGTCATATCGATAACGTAGCTCAAACGTTCCCGAGCATCTGGAATGTCATGAGTAGCCAAATCAGGAATACGGGGATCGAGGCGAAATTCTTGAAGTGAATCATGCAGTTGTCGGGTCAGCTGACCTACTTTTTCAAACAGATCGGCTGCGTTGGGGGCACATACTTCGGCAAGCAGTTCATCGGCCAGCTCAAATTTGCCTTGCTCCAGATGAGCAACAAGCATCCTTGCCTGGTCGAGCGAAATCATTGCTCTCGTTTTGGCCATCATCCCAGCAGCTCCTTAGCCAATTCGTTCGAAGATTTTATCGAGTTTTTCTTTGAGCGTTGCTGCTGTGAAGGGCTTGACGATGTAACCGTTAACACCAGCTTGGGCGGCTTCAATGATCTGCTCACGCTTTGCTTCAGCGGTTACCATCAGTACCGGCAGATGCTTGAGCTTCTCATCGACACGGATGGCTTTAAGCAGGTCAATACCTTGCATGCCAGGCATGTTCCAGTCGGTAACTACAAACTGAAAATCACCATTTTTCAGCATCGGCAGCGCTGTATTGCCGTCATCCGCCTCATGGGTATTGTTGAATCCCAAGTCGCGCAGCAAGTTCTTGATAATCCGGCGCATCGTTGAAAAATCGTCAACAATGAGGATTTTCATGTTCTTGTCCAAAATTCCCTCCTAAATAGCCACCAGAGTGGCTCACTTACATGATGCTAAAAACGGGTTGTGTCGTGCGGATTATGCCTTAGAGTTTCATCTCAGTGTAGCCAGTACAAACACTTATAGATGCCAATCTCTCAAACGAGCACGCAATCTGTGCATTGCCTGACTGTGGATCTGGCTCACACGCGACTCGCTGACATTCAAAACTTCGCCAATTTCACGCAAATTCAGCTCTTCATCGTAGTAAAGAGAGAGAACCAAAGCTTCCCTCTCTGGTAGACGACCAATTTGCTCGGATAATTGAATCTGAAATCGCTCGGCAGCCAATTCATCGAATCCCGAGCCTGAAGGAGCATCATCGGGGTTACCGATCACATCCTCGCTGACACCCAAATCTTCGATGCCGATAATTTTGCCGCAGGAGACATCTTGCAGCATCGCATGGTAATCAGCGATGGAGACCCCCATCTCGGCAGCGACCTCGGTATCTCGCGCGTCACGCCCGTGCGTCTGCTCGACATTCTCGATCGCTTCTGCAATAGCCCGACTGTTGCGATGCACAGAGCGGGGTACCCAGTCACCACGCCGGATCTCATCCAGCATGGCGCCTCGGATGCGGATCCCGGCATACGTCTCGAAGCTGGCCCCCTTGCTACCGTCAAAATTGCGGGAGGCTTCAAGCAGCCCAATCATACCTGCCTGGATCAGGTCATCCAGCAAGACACTGCTGGGCAGGCGAGCCAACAAATGCTGGGCAATTCGCTTGACCAGGGGAGCATGACGCTCCACCAGCACATAGGAATCCTGATGACGCAAGTACGCTTGGGCTTTATTCACGGGAACCTTCCTGTGTTGTGGCCGGTTTCTGCAACAAATTTTCCAGGAAAAACTCCAGATGGCCGCCCGGCTGGTTGGGAACCGGCCAGCTCGCCGCCTTGTTGGCAAGGGCCCGGAACGCCAGTGCGGCCGGTGACTTGGGAAACGCCTCGACAATCAGCTTCTGCTTGCGCACGGCGGCACGCAGATTGGTGTCATAGGGTACACAGGCGACCAGCTCCAGGGAGGTGTCGAGGAAACGATCCGTGACCCGGGTCAGTTTGGCAAAGAGCTCCTGCCCTTCGCGCAGACTGCGCACCATATTGGCCACCACCTTGAAACGAAACACGCCGTGATCCTTGGAGAGGATCTTGATGAGGGCGTAGGCATCGGTGATGGAGGTCGGCTCATCACAGACCACCACCATGATGTCCTGAGCTGCTCGGGTGAAGCTCAGCACCATGTCGGAGATCCCCGCAGCCGTATCCACCAGCAGGATGTCGACCTGGGTCTTCATCTCGCTGAAGGCACGGATAAGCTCGGCATGCTGCACCGGAGAAAGCTCGACCATGGACTGGGTGCCCGAGGTCGCAGGCACGATCATCATGCCGTAGGGGCCTTCGACGATGATATCGTCGATGGTGCACTCACCCGCCAGCACGTGAGAGAGGTTGCGATGAACCCGCAGCCCCAGCATGACGTCGACGTTGGCCAGACCCAGGTCGGCATCCAGCACCATCACCCGCTTGCCTTGGGCGGCCATGGCTCCGGCCACGTTCAGGGTCACGTTGGTCTTGCCCACGCCACCTTTACCACCGGAAACGGCGATTACTTTTACTCGATTGTTTTGACGCATTTTGCGCAGACCACTCGCCTGATCCATATACATGTTACTCATAAAACTCCGAATCTTCGGCCTCGCCAAAGCCTGCGCCCCAGAAATAGGGCTCCTCTGTTTCTCGCTCCAGCGAGCCCATGGCAGCCCCGACGAGCTGCGCCGCATTGGCAACCTGAATATCTTCCGGAACCCTTTGTCCGTCAGTGATATAGCTGATGGGTAATGAATTCTGGATACACACGTTAATCACTTCGCCCAGATTCAGACTTTCATCCAATTTGGTAAGTATGCAGCCGCTTAATGGAATACGCCGGAAATGGTCAACCGCCTCCTGCATCACCCGACGCTGGGAAGTTGCCGACATCACCAGATAACTGCGGATCCGCACCTTGGCATTCTTGACCAGGGTATCGAGCTGCTCGGTCAGGCGGATATCCCGCTGACCCACCCCGGCCGTATCGATCAGTACCAGCCGACGATGGCGGAACTGATAAAGAGCATTGGCCAACTCTTCGGCATCACGTACCTGCCGCACCGGACACCCCATGATGCGGCCATAGGTCTGCAGCTGTTCATGGGCACCAATCCGGTAGTTGTCGGTGGTGATCAGCGCCACCTGCTCGGCGCCATACTTCATGGCGAAACGGGCCGCCAGCTTGGCGATGGTGGTGGTTTTGCCCACCCCGGTCGGACCAAGCAGCGCCACCGCGCCGCCCTGACGCATGATCTCGTCCTCACTGATCTTGAGCTGGGCCGTCAGCACCTCGGCCAACTGGGCCATCGCCTGATGGATGGACATATCTTCGGGGATCAGTCCCGCAAGTTGATCGGCAAACGCATCGTCAAAGCCGAGCTTCTTGAGCTCCTTGATCAGCAGGGCCCGCATCGGTTCGCGGCGCTCCACCTCTTGCCACATCAGCCCGGAGATCTGGTGCTCCAGCAATTTACGGATGCTGGCCATCTCCTTGCGCATCCCCTCCATCTCCTGATCCCGCTGGGCAGGTTGAGGGGGGCGCTGGCCGGACGCAACCCGAGCCTTGGGTTTGGCAGGTTCCGGAGCGGCGCCCCACTGCCCCTGCTCGGCCAATGTTCTGGGCGCAGCATTGGCAGCGGCCAGACCGGCCGATTGGGTATTACCCAGTGTCGCCCCATTGCCCGGCTTGAGCTTCTGCTGGCGCGCCAGCAAGGCGGCCAGGGTATCGGCATAATGTTCGTTCTGCTCCTTCGCCGGCGACGGCTCGGGGCGGATCATCTGCCGTGCAGCAGACGAAATATTGACGCTCTCATCGTTCAGCTGACGACGAACCGGCGCATCTTTGGGCCCCGGGACCTGGGATTGATAATCGACTGCGGCGACTATCTCTACCCCTCCGGTGACCTTCTTGTTGGACATGATGACGGCATCCGGCCCGAGAGTCTCCTTGACCTCGGCCAGAGCCGTTCGCATATCCTTGGCAAAAAACCGCTTAATCTTCACCCGTCGTCTCCGCTAACTAGTTCTGCCCTACCGCACTGACGATGCGGATCTGCTTGTCGTCGGGCACTTCCTGATAAGACAGAACGCGCAATCCAGGAATGGCATTCTTGACAAATTTCGCCAGGGTATTGCGCAAGATCCCCGATGTCAGAAGCACGGCCGGTTGGCCTTCCAATTCTTGTCGTTGAGTGGCTTCCACCAGTGAACGCTGCATCCGCTCTGCCAGACCCGGTTCAATACCGGCACCATCACCGCCACCAGCCTGCAGGGATTGATGCAATATACGTTCCAATTCCGGCGCCAAGGTAATCACCGGCAGCTCGGGATCGGGGCCTGCAATCTCCTGCACAATCAGGCGACGCAGGGCAATCCGGCAAGCGGCCGTGAGCACTTCCGGATCCGGACTGCGCGGTGCGTATTCAACCAGGGTCTGCAGGATAGTGCGCATATCGCGGATTGGCACGCCTTCATTGAGCAAATTCTGCAATACCTTCACAAGGTTACCCATGCTGATCACTTCCGGCACCAGCCCTTCGACCAGCTTGCTCTGATGTTTGCCAATCATGTCGAGCAGCTGTTGTACCTCGTCATGACCCAGCAGCAAAGCCGCATGGTTGGTCAGGATCTGGCTCAGATGGGTAGCCACCACGGTCGCGGTATCCACCACCGTATACCCCAGTGTCTGTGCCTGAGAGACCATCTCCTTGGCAACCCAGACCGCTTCCAGTCCGAAGGCGGGATCCCGGGTGGCTATCCCCTGGATCTGGCCGAACACCTGCCCCGGATTGATGGCCATCTCCTTATCATGGTAGACATTGGCCTCGCCGGTACTGACCCCCATCAAGGTGATGCGGTATTGGTTTGGCGCCAGATCCAGGTTGTCGCGAATGTGGACGGCCGGGACCAGAAAGCCCAGCTCTTGCGAGAGTTTCTTGCGCACCCCTTTGATCCGGTTGAGCAGTTCGCCACCCTGATTGCGATCCACCAGCGGGATCAGCTGATAACCCACTTCAAGCCCGATGATGTCCACCGGCATCACATCATCCCAGCTCAGCTCTTTCTGCTCATGAGGTTGTTCGGCAGTGGCAGGCAGCAGCTCGCCCTTGGCTGCTTTGGCGGCCGCCAGTTTCTCGCGGCGCAGCAACCACCAGGCGCCAGCGGCGGCAAGAGCCCCCAGACTCAGGAAGGCGAAATGCGGCATCCCCGGCACCAGCCCCATCATCAGCAGAATCCCGGCCGAGATGATCAGGGCTTTGGGATTGTCAAACAGCTGGCCTAGTACTGCGGTACCCATGTCCTGATCGGTATTCTGACGGGTCACTATGATGGCGGCAGCGATGGAGAGCAGCAGGGAGGGGATCTGCGCCACCAGACCGTCACCGATGGCCAACAGGGTATAGATCTCGGCCGATTCGCTGAAGGTCAGCTGGTGCTGCATCATCCCGATGATGAAGCCGCCGATGATGTTGATAAAGAGGATCATGATGCCCGCAATGGCATCCCCTTTGACAAACTTGGAGGCACCATCCATGGAGCCGTAGAAGTCAGCTTCCTGGGTTACATCCTGACGACGCTTCTTCGCCTCTTCCTGATTGATGAGACCGGCGTTCAAATCGGCATCGATGGCCATCTGTTTGCCCGGCATCGCATCAAGGGTAAAACGGGCACTTACTTCCGCGATCCGCCCGGCACCCTTGGTAATTACCACAAAGTTGATGATCATCAGGATGGTGAAAACGATGATGCCGACCGCATAGTTGCCGCCGATCACCACGTTACCGAACGCCTCGATCACATGGCCGGCCGCCGCACTGCCATTATGACCTTCCAGCAACACCACCCGGGTCGAGGCGACGTTCAACGCCAACCGCAGCAAGGTAGCGAGCAGCAGTACGGTCGGGAAGGCAGCAAATTCGAGGGGGCGGCGAGTATAGACGGATACCAGCAGCACCACGATGGAGAGGGCAATGTTAAAGGAGAAGAGCACATCCAGCATCAGCGGCGGGATGGGTAACACTACCATGCCGAGCGCGGCCAATACCAGCAGAGGGGTGCCAAGGCCTTTGCCCAAAACTCCCCGGTACTCTTTGAACTGGCCCAATACTGCCTTGAATTCCATCGCGCTTCTCAATTTCAACCTGCTGGTGCCAGATTAAAGCAAACATCAGGCCAACAATACAAGACATTGAAATGCAATGGATTTATTTTGACTACGTCAGAACTTTGTCATTTGCGATATTCGGTCGGAATGGGGAGATCTTTAGCCAGTGGCTGGGGACGGCGCCCCTGACCACGACGGAATTTCTTGAGCTGGAAGACATAGGCGAGCACCTGGGCAACCGCCGCAAACAGCCCTTCCGGGATCTCGTGGCCCAGCTCGGTTGAGTGGTAAATAGCCCGGGTCAAAGCCGGTGACGGCATGATGGGGATCTCGTACTCTCTGGCGATCTCCCTGATCTTCATTGCAATTTCATCTGTGCCCTTGGCCACGACCTTGGGCGCGGCACCGGGTTTGCCCGCATCATACTTGAGCGCTACCGAGTAGTGGGTCGGGTTGGTGATCACCACATCGGCCTTGGGTACATCCCCCATCATCCGGCGCATCGCCATCTGCATCTGCAACTGACGGATCTTGCCCTTTACCTCGGGCTTGCCTTCGCTGTCCTTGAACTCGTCCTTGACCTCCTGCTTGGTCATCTTGAGCTGACGCATGTGGTTCCACTGCTGGAACGGCACGTCGATGGCAACGATGGGAAGCAGGGCGCAGCAGAGGATGATCAACATCCAGAGAAACAACTCCAGCGCATCGATAATACCGCCGGGGAAACCCTCCATAGAGAGGTTAAGCAGGTGATTGAACTGGCTGGATAGCATCCACCAGGCAAACAGGGTGATGAACACCACCTTGGCGATGGATTTGACCAGCTCGATCAGCGACTGCACCCCGAACATGCGCTTGAGGCCGCTGAGTGGACTCAGCTTGCTCATCTTGGGCATCATGGCTTCAGTGGAGAAGTTCATCCCCCCCATCAGGGTGTTGCCGATAAAAGCGGCAATCGCCACCAGTGCAAACAAGAGTCCCAGCGGAAGCACCAGTTCCCCCAGCAGCGCCGGCACCATAGCGATCATGGCATTGGGATCGAACGCCTGCTCCCGGTCCAGGGTAAAGCCCATGGTGACAACCTTGACCATGGCGGTCGCCAGCGAGCCCTTGAGCATCAACAGGCCAAAGACCGCCGAGAGCAGAACGCTGGCGGTCCCCAGCTCTTTTGAACGTGCAATCTGCCCTTTTTCACGGGCCTGTTGCAGTCGTTTGCCCGTGGGTTGTTCGGTACGTTCCTGGTCGGTATCAGCCATGAGCGCCCCCGAAGCACTGGGTGTTGATCAGCTCGCAGCTGACCTCCTGCACCCGCTCCCACATGATGTCGAAGTGACCGAGGAACCCGCCGATAGTGAGCCAGAGGATCAGCAGACCCGACATCATGCTGACCGCAAAACCGATACTGAAAATGTTGAGCTGCGGCGCCGCCCGGGTCATGACGCCAAAGGCGAAGTTGATTAAGAGCAAGGCGACGATGGCAGAAAGGGCCATCACCAGTGAGGCCTGATACATCACTCCGAGAAAACCGATCAGGGTACGGATGGCCGGTAAAGTGAGTCCAGCGTCCGACACCGGCAAGGTTTCAAAGCTGAGGATCACCAGCCGCAGCATCACCAGATGGCCATCCAGCGCCAGAAACACCAGGGTCGCCAGCATCAGATAGAATTGACCCACCACGGGGGCCGACTGGCCATTCATCGGATCCACCAAGGTGGCAAAGCCGAGGCTGGTTTGCATGGCGATGACCTGACCGGCCATCACGAAGCTCTCCATCAGAAACTGGGTCATCAGACCAAGGGCAATACCGATCAGCAACTGCTGGCCCAATACCAGAAAACTGCCAGCAGAGAAGAGCTCGATAGGGGGCATTTTCGGAAGCAACGGGGCTATCAGAAAGGTGATGGCCAAAGCCAGCCCCATCCGTACCCGCGCAGGAGCAAGGCGGCTGCCAAACACCGCCATCACCATCAGCAGACTGCTCACCCGCGCCAGCGGCCAGAGGATGGAAGACAACCACTCCATGATCAGAGCGGTTGTGTAGGTCATCCCACCACCTCGGGGATTTGGTTCACCATCAGCACGAAGAAGTCCATCAGACTCTGCAAGCCCCAGTGAGCGCCAGCCCCCAGCGCAAACAGTGTTACGATGAGACGAGGCAGAAAGCTCAGGGTCTGTTCGTTGATGGAGGTGGCCGCCTGAAAAATGGCTACCACCAGGCCGATAGCGAGACTGGGCAGGATCACGGCGCTGACCATGATATTGACTAGCCAGAGCGCCTCGCGAAAGACGTCGATAAAGGTTTCAGGACTCATGTTCGGGCTCCTTGCGCTCGACCGGCTAACCGGCACCCAGTCCGAAACTGTTGGCCAGCGACCCCAGAATGAGATTCCAGCCATCCACCATCACGAACAGCATCAACTTGAAGGGCAGCGAGACGATCATCGGCGAGAGCATCATCATCCCCATCGCCATCAGAATACTGGCCACCACCAGATCGATGACCAGGAACGGTAAGAACAGCATAAAACCAATCTGGAAGGCGGTTTTCAGCTCGCTGGTGACAAACGCCGGGATCAGCACTCGTAGCGGCACATCGGCAGGTTTCTCCACCTGCACGTTGGCGATCTCCATAAAGGTGTTGAGATCCTTGATGCGGGTCTGGGCCAGCATGAACTGATGGATGGGCAACTCGGCCCGCTCCAGCGCATCCTTTGCCTGAATGGTCTCGGCCAGATAGGGCTGCAACGCCTCATCATTGATGCGATCCAGCACCGGCGACATGATGAAGAACGACATGAACAGGGCGATGCCGATCAACACCTGGTTGGAGGGACTCTGTTGCAGACCGATCGCCTGACGCAAGATGCCCAGCACAATGATAATACGGGTAAACGAGGTCATCATGATCACCATGGCCGGCAAGAAGGAGAGCGCGGTCATCAGCGCCAGCACTTGCAGGGTCAGGCTGTACTCCTGAGAGCCATCCCCCATGGTCTTGACGGTCACCGCCGACATGGCGTCCTGTGCCAGCGCTGGCCAGGAGCAAAACAGTGGTATCAGCAGGCTGACCAGCAGCCCCGTTTTCAGCCATAAGCCGTTAGCTTTTTTCATGCTTGCCCATCAATTTGCCAAGCTGCTGGGAAAACGCCTGTGGCTGGTTTTCATCCAGCGGCTCCTCCAGTCGGTAGAGAAAGTTGACCTGCTGCGGTGTTACGCCGACCAGCAACTGCTGCTCGCCCACCTTGACCACCAGCAGCTTCTCTTTGTAACCCACCGGCAACGAGGCGATGACCCTCATCTGGCCGCCCCCCATGGTGGTCGCCAGCTTGCTCTTCTTGAGCAGAAAGCCCAGCACCAGAATGAGGCCGATCACCATCAGACTGGAGAGCAACCAGGAGCTCAGACTAGGCACGTTGGCAGATGCCGCTGTCTCGGCAAAGGCCGGAACAGGCAGCAATAACAACAGGAGGCGCATCATTTGAGCTTCTTGATCCGTTCTATCTGGCTGATGACGTCGGTCAGGCGAATACCGAACTTGTCGTTCACCACCACCACCTCGCCGTGAGCGATCAGGGTGCCGTTGACCAATACGTCCAGCGGCTCGCCGGCAACCCGATCCAGCTCCACCACCGAGCCCTGGTTCAGCTGCAACAGGTTGCGGATGCTGATCTGGCTGCGGCCCACCTCCATGGCGATAGTGACCGGAATATCGAGAATGGTGTCGAGCTTGCGACGCTCCTCGGCACTGATAGGGGCATCATCTTTCAACTCTTCCAGCGGGGCTGGCTTGGCTTCCGCCGTCACCTGCTCCTCCAGAGCCGCAGCCCAGGCATCAGCCATCAGATCCTCTTCCTCAGTTCCGCTCATCTTGTTTCCTTATGCTACTTCGTGACCGTTTACCGTAATAAACCGTCAATTATCGCTGTTGATCTTCGATACTGCGCTCGAGCTCTTCCAGCTCGGCCTCGCCATCAATTCGTACCCCGCCCCGGGTCACCAGATGCATCTCCGTCTTGACCCCTTCAGGACGTTTGAGCTTATCGGTGATCTTGAGCGCCACATTATCCTTGGTGCGGCCCATCTTGGCGTGGAAAGTGGGCAAGTCCTCGACAAAAACCAGCAGATTTTCCGGCATATCGACCGGAATGATATCGCCGGGTCGCAGCTCCATCAGCTCACGCAAAGTGAGTTCGGTCTCCAGCAGCTTGGCCCGCAGCTCCACCTTGACGTCCATGATCTCGTCACGCAGCGCCTTGCTCCAGCGTACGTCGGTATCCCCCTTGTCACTCTGCACACCGGCGTCCAGCAGCTCGCGGATCGGTTCCAGCATGGAATAAGGCATCGCCACGTGGAAGTCGCCGCCGCCACCATCGAGCTCGATGTGGAACGAGCTGACCACGATCACTTCGGTCGGGCTGACGATGTTGGCCATCGCCGGGTTCACTTCGGAGTCGAGATACTCGAACCCCACGTCCATCACCGGCGCCCAGGCATCCTTGTAATCCTCAAACACCAGTTTGAGCAGCATCTGGATGATCCGCCGCTCGGTCGGCGTGAACTCGCGCCCCTCAATTTTGGCGTGATAGCGACCGTCGCCACCGAAGAAGTTCTCCACCAGGATGAAGACCAGTCGAGCCTCCATGGTGATGAGCGCCGTCCCCTTGAGCGGGCGGAAGCGCACCATGTTGAGACTGGTCGGCACAAACAGGGTATGAACATACTCGCCAAACTTGAGCATCTGCACGCCGTTGATCGAGACCTCGGCGGTACGACGCATCATGTTGAACAGACTGATCCGCATATGGCGGGCGAAACGCTCATTCACCAGCTCCAGCGTCGGCATGCGACCACGGACGATGCGGTCCTGGGAGGAGAAGTCAAACTGGGCTACGCCGGGGTCTCCAGCGCCGCCTATCTCTTCCTCTTCGACATCATCGACACCGTGCAAGAGGGCATCAATTTCGTCCTGACTTAACAGATCGCTCACGCTTCACCTACTGCATTACAAAGCCGGTAAACAGCACTTGTTCGATAACGGGGGAAGAGACCAGGTCCTTGAGCACCCGACGGCACTCTTCCAGTGAATCCTTGCGCAGCTTCTCCTTGCCTTCAAAGGTCATCAGCTGTTCGGCACTGGCTGCGCTGAATACCCGCAGCAAGGTGCCTTCAATCAGGGGGATATTCTGTTTGGCCAGCGTCTCGTCGGCGGTACCGCGCACCATCAGCTGGATCTTGATCTGCACCAGTCGATCTCGCTGGGCACCTGCGACGTTGAAGACAAAGGGGCGCGGCATACCGACATAGAGGGAAGGTTTAGGCGCTTCCTCCTTGGGTGCGGCCTCGGCACCTTCCGCCACTTCAGCAGGCGGTTTATCGGAGCCGGAGAGCATCAGGAAGGCGCCAACACCACCACCGCCCAGCAAAATTACCGCCAGGGCAATGATAATGATCAGCTTCTTTTTCTTGCCCGCAGCCGGGTCTTTTAGCGTCAACTCGTTATCGTCAGCCATCCCTTGTCCACCCTAGTCTCAAACCTGTTCGATATCATAAACTTACTCGGGATTGCATCAAGCATAGAAATCAATTCCGGAACCGTTTGTCGATTCCACCAGCAAACTGGGGTTGGATGTGGTGAGTTCCCCTTCAACCAGCCCGTTACCGGACCGCGGCTGACCACTACTCTGCCCCTGCTGCCCCTGCCCGTTAAAGGTGGGCTGGCCCTGTTGCTGCGACTGCTGCTGCACCTGCGTCTGGCCAAGCTGGATCCCCTGCCCTGCCAGCATGTCACGCAGCCGGGGCATCGCCTGCTCCAGCATCTCGCGGGTCTGTCCATGTTGTACCACAAAATGAACGTTGGCCTGGCTGTCGGCTCCCATCTGGATCTGGATCTTCATCTTGCCAAGGCCGAGGGGGTCGAGCTGAATTTCCGCCTGTTGCAGTTTTTCGGCCAGCATCACATTGACCTTCTGGTGCAATTCGGCAGGCGCTTCCTGACTGGCCAGTTTCAAATGGGGTAAATTCTGCGGCTCACGGCGCAACGTCGTCTCAGCGGCGGGCGCCCGGCTATCGGCCACCTGTGGCTGAGTCTGGTTGTTCTGGCCATGCTGAACGGTCTGGCTCGGGCTGCTCTCGCCGCTCGATGTCGTCGCAACCAGGCTCTTCTCCGCCTCACCGGCCTTCGGTTTTACCTCAAGCGAAACCGCTTTGCGCACCTCGTCGGTGCCGGTCACTTCCATCTGCTTGATGCCGGCTGAAATAGTCGACAGCGGCGCTTGCGGCCCCTGAGATTCAGCCTGTGCCAACACCTGCTGCGGCGCCACCATCACGGGGGCGGCAGCACTATCGGTCTGAGCCGTCGCATTTGTCGTTACGCTGCTCTGGGCTGCGGCACTTTCTGCGGCACTCTGCGCCGTCCTCACGGGCGCCGAACCTTGATTGGCGGCGGTGGCTTGCTGCTGGCTACCCTCGGCGGCCCCCTTTTCTGCCCCCTTGCCAGCTACCCCACTTCCATCCGCAGTTGCTGAGGTGGTTGCAGCGCCAGCTTCAGGCTGCTTGAGCCCCTCACTGAAGGCCTTGAGCGCAGCCCCCTGAGTCGCGGCTTGCGTCGCCTGCCCCTTGTTAGTCAAAGCATTGCTGGCGGCGGGATCGGATTTGCTGTCGCCAGCCTCTTTTGCAGCGAGAGACTCAGCGGATTTGGCGGTGCTTGCCGACTCATCGACCGGCAGCACCTTGGCCAGCTGGGCCATCCGCTCGGCCCCCGTGAGGGGCTTGGTCTGCTTGCCATCTGCTCCGAGGGTTTCGCCCTTGGCAGAGGCTTTCTTCCCGGCCTGCCCATCCGCAGTAGTAGCGGCATCTTCACTTTCAGAGGAGAGAACGGCAGCAGAGGCATCGCCCTGCGTCACCACTCGCGCCGCAGAGGACGATACCGTGGTATCAAGAGTCGAGTTGGCGGTCTGCGCTCCGGTCTGACCGGCAAGCTGGCTGGCAATCCTGGCAGCGGCTGGGGTCTGCTCGCTTTCATCAAGCCCAATCCCCTCCTGCTCACCCTCTTGCGGCAACGGATTGCCGTCTACCACAGTCGCGCTCTGTTGGGCTGCCACCGCCAGCTGGGGTGTCACTAGCGAGGTATCGAGCTTGAGGGAGTCTTGCAGGCGCAGCAGAAAGTCGGTGGCAGGGACCTCCTCCACCTTGTTGTCGGCGTCAGGATCCTGCTCCTTGCCGGTCTCCTCTTTGGGAGAGGCGCTCTCGGTCGCCAAAGATTTGGCTGATCGGACATGGTTACCGCCCTGAGTGGCCTCGGCGGCGCCCTGTTCGCTGTTCCGGGCCTTGGCAATCAGGGTGGCGAAATCCCCCTTGCTGTCGCTGCCGGTTCCCCCATCGATACTTTTGCTCTCGACGGAACCGCTCAGAGGCGCTTTGTCCAACCCGTTGGCCGCAGCCGAAGGCGTTTGTGTCAACAGTGTCTGCATCATGATGGGATCCCTGAATTCTGGTGGCCCCCAAAGAGATGGCCGCCGACAATGTCCAGATCAAAGCAAGTTACAGGCCAGATTGATGAAAGCGTCGCAACATGGCGTACTCATCCAGCATCTTCTGCTCCTGACGCTGGGCTTTCTGCTGCTCGCGGCTCGCCTGCTTCTCCAGCAACAGCTCTACCGCCTTGCGCCGCTGCTGTGCAGCCAGCCACTCTTCACGGCGCTGTTCCAGCGCCTGACGCACCTGCAACACCCCTTCGTACTGCTGGGTCGCTGCCTGTTCGAGCTTGTTGATAAAGGCGTGATACTGGGTATTTTGTTGAGGCGAAATCCCCTGCAGGCCGCGATCGGTCCACTGCTGGTGATAGATCTGGCGGTACTGATTGAGGGCATTTTGCTGATCCATGAACAGCTTGAGATCCTGCTGCGCCTTCACCAGCGCCAGCGCACACTGCTGCTCCGCCTCCACCAGCCGATCGGCCAACAATACCAACCCTTTACTCATCGTCGACCTCTCTGTTACCGACCATCATCAGCGCATCAATGGCATCGCCACCATCTGCAAGGCTTGCAGGCCATCATCGTAGTGAATGACCTCACGCATCCCCTGCTGCAAGAACTGATCCAGATAGGGTTTTTGAATGATGGCGCGGTCAATGCGCGGATCGGAACCCTGACTGTAGGCGCCGATGGTGATGAGATCCCGGTTCTGCTGATAGAGGGAGTAGAACTGCTTGAGGGTGCGCGCCAGATCCATATGTTCCGGCGAGGTCACCATGGGCATAACCCGACTGATGGACTTCTCGATGTCGATAGCCGGATAGTGGCCCGCATCGGCCAGCTCGCGCGACAGCACTATGTGGCCATCGAGGATCGCCCGCGCCGCATCGGCAATGGGATCTTGCAGGTCATCCCCCTCGGTCAGGACGGTGAAGAAGGCGGTGATGGAGCCCTGGCCGTCACTGCCGTTGCCCGCCCGCTCCACCAGCGCCGGTAATTTGGCAAATACCGACGGTGGATAACCCTTGGTTGCAGGCGGCTCGCCCACCGCCAGCGCGATCTCACGCTGGGCCTGGGCATAACGGGTGAGGGAGTCCATCAAGAGCAACACATTAAGCCCCTGATCGCGGAAATATTCTGCAATGGCCAGCGCCGTTTCACACCCCTTGAGCCGCATCAGCGGCGAGGCGTCGGCGGGAGCCGCCACCACCACGGAGCGGGCTCGCCCCTCCTCTCCCAGAATGTCTTCGATAAACTCTTTTACTTCCCGACCCCGTTCACCGATGAGGCCGACCACTACCACATCCGCCACCGAGCCGCGGGTCATCATGCCCAGCAGCACCGATTTACCGACACCGGAACCGGCAAACAGCCCCATCCGCTGGCCCTGACCGACCGTCAGCACGGCGTTGATGGCGCGCACCCCCACGTCCATCGGCTGATGGATCGGACGGCGAGAGAGCGGGTTGATGCGGTGCTGGGCAAACTGCACGGTCTGGGAGGAGAGAATGGGGCCCAGCCCATCGAGTGGCTGGCCGATGCCGTCGATGACTCGACCAAGCAGGTTCATCCCAACCGGAATGCCGTGCTCTTCGGTGATGGGCACCACCCGGGCACCGGGGATCACCCCCTTGAGCTGCTCGCTCGGCATCAGATAGAGGCGATCGCCAGAAAAACCGACCACTTCAGCCTCCAGCGTCCCATCAAGGGTATCGATGCGGCAGAGGGCACCGATGGCGGCGCGGCAGCCGATGGCTTCGAGGGTCAGCCCCACCACCCGGGTCAATTTACCGGCGACCGGCGGTTTGGGGGCGCTGTCGCGTACCTTGTACCCTTGCAACCGGTTCAGTAGCGTGCCGCTCATCTGGCCTCCTGAGAGCTAAAAAGTGCAGCCGGACGGCAACGTCCGGCATCGGTTATGGGCGTGAGTCCGGCGAAGCCGGTTTCTGGGACGCGTTGTCCCGCAAGAAGTTGCGCAGCAGCTGATCGATGCGCCCGGAGAGGGTCAAATCGATGCTGGAGAGCTCGGTCGCCAGTTGCAGATCGCCGGGGGATAGGGTGGGATCGCTCTGCAATCGCCAGTGGCGCTTGGCGCACTCGTCGGCGCCAAATGCCTGTTCGATTCGCGCGATATCGTCGGGATGCAACATCAGAGTCACCCCCTGTTCGGCGGCAGGCAGCAAGGCCAGCCCCTCTTTAAGCGCCTCCAGCAGAATGCGGGGGGAGGTCTCCGCTTCGTGACGAATAAGCGCGCGGGCCAGTTGCATCACCAGCGAGACCAGCTGCTGCTCCACCGCCTGATCCAGCTCGTTAAGCGGATTGGCAAGGCGGGCGGCTAGCCCCTGCCAGTGGGCGATCTCCTGCTCCACCAGCTCGCGGCCCATGGCCAGCCCCTCCTCGCGCCCCTGTTCGAGACCAGCGGAATGACCCTGTTGCAATCCTTCCAGCTTGCCCTCTTCCATACCCTTGGCATAACCGGACTCGCGCCCCTCGGCCATCCCCTCTTCCCAGGCGGCCTGACGGATCGCTTCAAGCTCTTCGGCAGTGATGCTGGGGGCCGGCTCCTGTTCGGGCTCCGGCTCCACCACCTCCTCTTCCTGCTGATACCAGTCAGGGGACAGGCCAAGAGCATTGGTAGGCGCTCCCGCCTCTACCTCGACCTCCATCTCGGGCCAGCCCCAAGTCTCAACCCGGGCATCATCGCCCTCGGGGCGCACATAACCACGCAGTTTGTTATTCATGTTTTGCGCGGCTCCTCACCACTGCCTGATGCGGGCTTGGCATCGCAATTCGGTTTATGGGCCATGGCTTAGAGGAACTCCTCGCCGCCACCGGCACCCAGCATGATTTCGCCGGCATCCGCCAGACGACGGGCGATGGAGAGGATCTCTTTCTGGGCCGCTTCCACTTCGGAGACCCGGATCGGCCCCATGGCCTCCAGATCGTCCGCCAGCATTTCGGCCGCCCGTTTGGACATGTTCTTGAAGATCTTCTCGCGCATCTGATCGTCGGAGCCCTTGAGGGCGCGTTGCAGCAGATCCCCCGGCACTTCCCGCAGCATGGTCTGGATGCCGCGATCGTCCACATCGATGAGGTTTTCGAACACGAACATCAAATCCTGGATCTGCTGGCTCATCTCTTCGTCCGACTCGCGGATGGAGTCCATCAACTGGCCTTCGATATTGGTATCCAGATAGTTCATGATGTTGGCGGCTGCCTTCAGGCCGCCCATCTTGGCTGCCTGGGCACCGGCCGCACCGGCAAACTGTTTCTCCATGATGTCGTTCAACTCTTGCAGTGCCGCCGGTTGTACCTCTTCGAGGTTGGCGATACGCATCACCAGATCGAGACGCACCTGCTCCGGGAACTGGCTCAGGATCTCGGCGGATTGCTCCGGCTCCAGATAGGAGAGCACGATAGTCTGGATCTGCGGGTGTTCGTTCTGGATGATGCTGGCCACCTGACGGGCATCCATCCACTTGAGCGAATCGAGGCCACGGGCGCCGGAACCGAGAATGATCTGGTCCACCAGATTGCTCGCCTTGTCCTCGCCAAGGGCCGCCACCAACGCCTTGCGCACGAAGTCTTCGCTGCCGATACCAATGTTGGTGTACTTCTGGATATCGTCGATGAATTGACGGTGCACCGCCGCCACCCGATCGTGACTGAAGTCAGACATGGAGGCCATCGACATACCGAGCCGCTGCACCTGCTTGGGCTCGAGATGACGGAAGATCTGGGCTGCATCCTCTTCATTGAGGCTCAGCATCAGCACCGCAGCCATCTCCATCCCCGACATCTGGTCGAGGATCTGGCGCTGACTGTCGGTGATGTCATTGCCGGTGACTTGACTCTTCTTTTCTTCAGGCATCTTTGTTCGTTACCCATTCTTTAATGACCTGAGCGGCCAGATCCGGCTCGTTCGCAACCAGCGCACGTACCGCCTTGAGCAAGTCTTCGTCACGGTGCAGATCCGGCAGTTTCAGCTGGCCATCACGGACACCAAATACCTGATCGTTCTCGACTTGTGCTGACAGCAGACTCAACTCGTCGTCGCCACCCAGTACGGTGTGGTTGTCGAAATCCACTTCCCCTTCCGGTTTGGCATCCGGATAGAGCAGTCGCTTGAGCATGGGGCGAACCACGGTGACGATCAAGACGATGATCACCAGTACCGAGGCGGCAATCCGCACCGCACGCCAGAACCAGGGCTGATCGTAGAGCGGCACCTCGGCCACGGTATCCAGCTCTGGGCGATTGAACGGAATCGCGACCACCTCAAGGGTATCACCACGGGTCACATCAAAGCCAAGGCCACCGCTCAGCAAACGGCGCAATGTATCGAGTTCTGCCTGGGTGCGCGCCTCACGGGTCACAGCCCCGTCGGCACCGGGTACCGCTTTGTAATCCACGGCAACCGAGACGGTCATGCGGCGAATGCCTCCCATCTGGCGACGGGTATGGCTGACGGTGGTATCCAGTTCGAAGTTGCGGGTCGCCTCTTTGCGGGAGCGGCCCGAAGCGGCAGCGCTGGCACCATCACCACCGGTCGCCTCCTCGGGAATATTGGAGGCGGCAGGGGGCTGGTTGGAGAGTGCACCAGGCACACCACCATTGCTGCCGCTGGCGCTGTTCTCTTCCATGGTCATCTCGGAGCGCACTGCAGGCAAGTCAGGGTTGTAAGTCTTGCGAGTCTGCTCCTGCTGGGAGAAGTCGAGGGAGAGATCCACTTCCGCCGTATAGTTGTCGGCCCCCAGCACCGGGATCAGGATGGCGTCAATTTTTTGTTTGTACTCCAGCTCCTGTTTCTGCTGCATGGCAAACTCTTTGCGAGTCTGGGCCGAGATCGGGTCTTGCGAGCCGGAGTTGAGCAGGCGGCCATTCTGGTCGGTGACGGTCACCCGGGTCGGCTCAAGGCCATGTACGGCGGACGCTACCATATCGACGATGGAGTCCACCTCCCCCTGCCCCAGCGCCGCCCCTTTCAGGTTGAGCACCACGGTGGCACTGGGTTTGCGTTCGTTGCGGGCAAACACGTTGTCTTTCGGAATAGCCAGCAGCACCTGGGCCTTGGCCACATTCTGGAACTGCTCGATGGCGCTCGCCAGCTGGCGCTCGCGGCTCAGCTTCAGACGTTCACTCTCCATCCGCTGGCTGACGCCGAAACTGGAATCTTTCAGCAGGATATCTTCACCACCGATGTTGCTATCGGTGGCATTGGCAAGACCGGCACGGGTCAGGGCCAACTGGATAGTGGGGTAACTTTCGGCGTTGACCAGCACGCTCTTGCCATCTACCTCGTAGGGGATCTTCTGCTGATCGAGGAAATCGAGAGTCTTCACCAGCTCCTGGGTGGTGTAGGTGCCGAGGGGACGCATATCCGGCTCCTTGCCCCACAGCAGGATAAACACCGCAATGGCCAGACAGATGGCAAGCCCCAGGATCAGGGTGATTTGCCGCAGCACATCGGTGTTGGACAGGAAGCCCAGCGCCGAACTCTTCTGCTCATTTTCATCGAGGGCGGCGGTGCCCTCATCGTTTATCAGCAGATCGCCGTTTTGGTCAGTAGCCACGATTTATGTCCTTATTGCTGACATGTTCATGATGTTCAGTCGTCATGGTTTATTGGCGTCGCTTATACCGGCATGTTCATGATGGTCTTGTAGGCATCGACCATCTTGTTGCGCACCTGTACCGTGGCTTCAAAGGCGATAGACGATTTTTGGCCCGCGATCATCACCTCGGCCAGATCCACCGACTTGTCGCCCATATCGAAACGGGTACGCAGGTCATTGGCGGCCCCTTGCAGCTCGTTGACGTTGCCAAGCGCCTGTTGCAGCAGCTGACCAAAGTCGGAGGTTACCTGACGACCGGGTTGTGCCAGCGGCGTTGCGCCTGCTTCGATCTTGAGCGCCTGCATCTCTTGCATCAGGCTGCTTGCACTAATTTCCATTTTCCATCCCCAGACAAATCATTGACGCTGGCATGCAACAAGCAATTAGAGTGCCAATGCGTTAAAAACGCGATGCGGATGAGTGGCCAGACCAGGCCGGACGGGTTCGACAACGGCAGGTGGCTCTGATTAAATCCGACTCTGACGCCCACTTTTGCTGGCTGGCAAGGAGTCCGCTCTGGATTATCGCAAACCCGTGTTCAAGGCGATGGACTACATCAGCCACCATCTGGATGACAATCCGGGCCTGGATGAGGTCGCAGCAGCGGCAGCCATCTCCACCTTCCACTTCCACCGTATTTTCAAGACGATGGTCGGCGAGACCATTGCCGGATTTACCCGGCGCCTGCGTATGGAGCGCGCAGCCCGTCGCTTGCTCGCCTCCCCCCAAAGCGACATCACCACCCTCGCACTGGCCGCCGGGTTCTCCAGCTCCCAGAATTTCGCCAAGGCCTTTCGCCTGCACTTCGCCATGAGCCCTTCGGAATACCGCCAGCAGCAGGGGGGAAACTGGAAAAGCAAGATTGGAAACGATCCCCTTCCCTTTGACACCTATGATGGCCTGGTCATGCACCCGGTCACCGAACACCCGGGTCTGTTGCAGGGGGCTAGCGTCAGGCAGATGCCCGCCCGGCGCGTGGCGTACATGCGCCGCCTGGGCCCCTATGGCAAAGAGACCTGCGAGCAAGCTCATCGGGATTTGCTCGCGCTGTTTGCCTCAGACGAGGCGATGACACCGGCGGGTACCCTGAGTCTCTATTGGGATATCCCCGATATCACCGATGAGACCCGTTGCCGTACTGACGTCTGCATCGAGCTGGGGCCAGAGATCCCCGCTGGGCGCCAGTTAACCACCCAGACCATCGCCGCGGGCCCCTATGCGGTTTGTCAGTTTATCGCTCGCGGCGATCAACTGGTTGCCTGCTGGGAAACGGCGTTTCGCTGGGTAGTGGGCCAAGGGCTGAACTGCGACGATCGCCCGTGTTACGAGCAATACCACGCAGGCACGGACCCCGACCGGGATCATTACGTGTTTGATATCTGTATCCCGCTGATCAACCGATAAGCCGATACCTCATTTCCATTTACCCACTTCGGTGCCTTCGGTCACCGAAGCGACGGAGTCATGCTCATGAATATCAAAACGCTGTTTCTCGCCAGCCTGCTGGTAACGCTCCCCGCTGCCGCCAATGCCCAGTCACAGAGCCAGACTCTGATCTTTGGCGGCACCATCTACAGTGGTGATCCGGCGAACCCTCACCCGGAAGCGGTCGGCATTGAAGGTAAAAAGATAGTGGCAGTCGGCAGCTATCAGGAGGTCAGCGCCCGCCTCGGCAACCATGCCAAGCGTCTTGATCTGAAAGGAAAGTACCTGATGCCAGGGCTCATCGACAGCCATGTTCATGCGGCATTTGCCGGTTTTCAGGGGATGACGGTTAACTTTCCTGATGCCATGAGTGAGGTTGAGCAGGTGCAGCAATTTCTGACCCGCAGCAAGGATGACCCCCGCCTGACACTGGGCGATGTAGAGCTATACAGCAATGTCTCCCTCGACTACTGGCATCAGCTTCCCCTGCTCGATCAGGTGTTCAATGGCCCGCAATACCGGCAGATCCCGGTAGTGCTTGCCGGTTCGGATGCCCACACCGGTTGGGCCAATCAGGCCATGCTGCGCAAGGCTGGCATTGATGCCGACACCCTTGACGGTCGTTATGCTCCGCTGAAAGGCAATTTTGGCCTCACCCCATCCGGCAAGCTCAATGGCTTTGCCTCAGAAGGCGGCTGGGATACCATCATCAAGGCCCTGCCCCCCGTCAGCGACGAGACGATTGCCAGTGCCATCATGACCGCCGCCAAACAACTCAATCAGGTGGGCATTACCGCCTGGATGGACCCTATCAGCAACATTCGCCCCCTCGCCCCCATCTTCAACGCCGAGCCGGATCGCCGCAATACCGGCCTGCTGCCGGCGTACAGCATGCTCTCCCGGGAAGGCAAGCTGACCGGACATGTGTCCGCACTGGCACTGGTGGGGATACATGCATCACCCGCCATCATTGATGACGTATTGGCGCTGCAACAGCAGTTTCAAGATGCCCCGGACGTTAAACTGGTGGGGATCAAGATCCTGCAAGATGGTGTCATCGAGTATCCATCCCAGACCGCCAAGTTGAGCGAGCCCTACCTCAACCGTCCCGGTTACAGCGGCAAGGACGATCTGGACAAGCAGCGTTTCAACGAGCTGATCCGCACCGCGGATGCCCATCAACTTATCGCTCACTTTCATGCCATCGGCGATCGGGCCGTCCGTGAATCCCTCGATGCCATCGCCTATGCCCGGGCCCACAATCGGGATCACCGCCTGCTGCACAGCATCACCCATCTGGAGGTGGTGAGCCCGGCCAGTATTGCCCGCTTCAAACCGCTCAATGTGGCTGCATCGATGCAACTGTTGTGGGCCGGGAAAAACGTGGCGACCACCCTGTTGCTTGAGGGAAAAGTGCCCCCGGCACTGCTAGCCCGCCTCTATCCGGCAGGCAGCTTGCTGCAAAGCGGCGCCATTATCGCCGGTGCCAGTGACTGGCCGGTCTCCAGCCCCAACCCTTTCCTCGCCATGTATACCGCGATCACCCGTCAAGGGGAGCTTGGCTTGCTGCCCCCCGCCAGCGAGCAGATCAGCCGTCAGGCCATCTTGCAGGCCTATACCCTCAACGCCGCCAAGGTAATTGGACGGGAGAAAGAGATTGGCTCCATCAGCGCGGGCAAGAGTGCTGACCTGATCTTGCTGGATCGCAATCTGGAACAGGTAGCAAGCGAAGAGCTCAAGGAGACCAAGGTGCTCTGGACCATGTTCAAGGGCAAGCAGGTCTATTCGGCCCACTGACACCGAGAGAACAAACAGGCCCGCATTGCGGGCCTGTTGGCAAGATCACGACAAGCGTATGGCGTGCAGTGAGCAACCGATAACGGCGGGATTAGCGGCTCGTTTCAGTCAAGTCCTTGTCAATCCAGTACTTGGAGCCGGAGATATTGGCATCGAGCAGCAAGCCCTTCTCGCCAATCTGGTAGATGGCCATGCCGCCGTTGTATTTGGCGGTCAGTTCGGCGCTCTCCTTGCCGGCCACCACACCCACTTCGGAGGTAGCTTCCCACCCCTGGGTCACGAAGGCATCGAATCTGACCTTGTCTTCAAACAGGATCACCTGCTGATAGAACTTGCCACCAATCCCAGCCGCCAGACCTGCGCCAAACATCTTCATATAGGTGTGCTTGCCGGTTTTGCGATTGACCGCCACCCCGGCCCCCTGATTGGTATGCAGCATCAGGGAGAACTTGCGCGAATCGAACACTGCATAGCCATAAGCCTTGTCAAACAACAACTTGACTGATGGCTGCTCGTTGAACAACCGGATCAGCGCAGTGTCGGCCATGGTATTGAGCGCGATCCTCGCCTCTTTCGCCGTCTTGGGGTTGAGCATCTCGTTGAGCTCCTTGTCGGCCGCCTTCAGCCACTCCTTGCCGGTCGCGATGCTCTTGTCGGTCCAGACCCCGGCGGTATTGAAGGCATCCTCTCCCCAGGCCGAGATGGAGGCCCAGCTCTTCTTGGAGAAATCACTGACATCCTGCCACACCTCCTTGCTGGTCTCGCTCACTGCCGCACCCAGATCGGACGCTGCGGCCTTGAGCTTGGCCCAGTCGGCATAACAGGGTGAGAAGGCCAGACTCAGTGACAAGGCCAGCAACCAGTTACGCTTGTTCATTTTTTCACTCCCGTATTGTCGAGTGTCTGGGTTACCTGGGGCGACCACCTACAACAGGCTACCCGCTGAAAATCACCCCCGCATTATCGGAAGGGGAATCCGGTTAAGCAATCATTGAGTCCTGTTTATACCGCCACAGCCCGACAGCAGTTAACAAAAAGGCTGCTCATCAAAGAGGAGCAGCCTTGTTAAGCACAGTAAAACCGGACGGGCTTATTCGACCATCATCACCTTGCAGGTGTTGGTACTGCCCACGGTTTCCATCTTGTCACCGTGAGTCAGCAGCACCATGTCGCCGCTCTGCAGCAGCCCCTTATCCTTGAGCACGGCCAGCGCGTCGCGGCACACTTCGTAGACCGGTTTGGTCTCGTCACCGTCAAACATCACTGGGGTGACGCCACGGTAGAGATTGGTCCAGGCCAGGGTCTTGTTGTGGGGAGACATGGCAAAGATCGGCAGACCGGAACTGATACGGGACATCAGCAGCGGCGTGGTGCCGGACTCGGTCAGTGCCACGATCGCCTTCACCCCTTCCAGGTGGTTGGCTGCATACATGGTGGACATGGCTACAGCTTCTTCAACGGAAGTGAAGGTGTAGCTCATGCGGTGGTTGGAGACGTTCAGGCTCGGATGCTTCTCGGCACCGACACAGACGCTCGCCATGGAGGTCACTGTCTCGATGGGGAACTGACCGGCGGCAGTCTCGGCGGAGAGCATCACCGCATCGGTACCATCCAGCACGGCGTTGGCCACATCCATGACCTCTGCACGAGTCGGCAGCGGCGCATTGATCATCGACTCCATCATCTGGGTCGCGGTGATCACCACACGGTTGAGACGACGGGAGTGGCGGATCAGCTTCTTCTGTACGCCAACCAGCTCGGGGTCACCGATCTCGACACCCAGATCGCCACGGGCAACCATCACGGCATCGGAACCGAGGATGATGTCTTCCATCGCCTCATCGGTGGCGACGGTTTCGGCGCGCTCAACCTTGGCCACGATCTTGGCATTGGAACCGGCTTCGCGGGCCAGCTCGCGGGCGTAACGCAGGTCATCGCCACAGCGCGGGAAGGAGACAGCCAGATAGTCCACATTCATGCGGGCAGCGGTCTTGATGTCTTCCTTGTCTTTCTCGGTCAGGGCCGGAGCGGAGAGACCGCCCCCTTTCTTGTTGATGCCCTTGTTGTTGGAGAGCGGCCCGGCCACGGTCACCGTGGTGTGAATGCGGGTGCCTTCAACCTGCTCGACCTTCAGCTGCACACGACCATCGTCCAGCAGCAGGATGTCGCCCTGTACCACATCGTCTGGCAGGCTCTTGTAGTCGATACCGACCTGCTCCTGACAACCTTCACCCTTGCCGAGTGCCGCATCGAGAATGAACTTGTCACCGATGGCCAGATAGATTTTGCCATCCTTGAAAGTGGAAACACGGATTTTCGGGCCTTGCAGATCACCCATGATGGCGACGTGACGACCGAGCTTGGCAGCAATGTCACGCACCTGATTGGCGCGCAGGATATGGTCTTCAGCAGTGCCGTGAGAGAAGTTCATCCGCACCATGTCGGCCCCGGCGCGGATGATCCCTTCGAGGATCCCTTCGCGGTCGGTAGCCGGACCGAGTGTGGTTACAATCTTTGTACGTCTAGGCATGAAAGACTCCAATATGAAGTTGATATGACTTGAGATTCTGCCCCATCAAGCCCATGGCTCGATGCACCCGTTTACAAACCATCTGGGTGGTTTTTGTTATTAAATTACAATACTACACCAAGGCGGGTGGCATAGACAGTCGGGGGCCGGAGCCCCCGACGGTTCAGGAAGAGTGCGGGGTTTCGAAGCGGGATTCGCGCAATCCCTCTTTTACTTTCTTCAGATTTTCGCGAAATTTCATCCCCCGGCGCAGGGTAAAACCGGTCGCCAGCACATCCACCAGCGCCAGCTGGGCGATGCGGGATGCCATCGGCATATAGACATCGGTATCTTCCGGCACATCCATGGAGAGCACCAGATTGCACTCGCGGGCCAGCGGGGAGTCCTTGGCGGTCATGCCGATCACGGTGGCGTCGTTCTCGCGAGCCAGCGCGGCGATCTCGACCAACGCCTTGGTGCGGCCGGTGTGGGAGATGAGCACCACCACATCCCCTTCGCTGCTGTTGATGCAGCTCATGCGCATCATGACGATATCGTCAAAGCTCACTACCGGAATGTTGAAGCGAAAGAATTTGTTCTGGGCATCGCGGGCAACGGCGGAGGAGGCGCCAAGGCCGAAGAAGCTGATCTTCTTGGACTGGGTCAGGATATCGACACAGCGGTTGATGGCAGAGATATCCAGGCTGTTTTTGGCAGCATCCAGACAGGCCATGGTGGATTCGAAGATCTTGGCGGTGTAGGTATCAGGCCCATCTTCCGCTTCCACATGACGATTTACGTAAGGGGTGCCATTGGCCAGGCTCTGGGCCAGATGGAGTTTGAAATCAGGAAAGCCCTTGGTATCGAGACGGCGGCAAAAGCGGTTGACGGTCGGTTCACTGACGTCGGCCATCTTGGCCAGAGCAGCGATGCTGGAGTGGATGGCGGTCTGGGGAGACGCCAGGATCACCTCGGCAACCTTGCGTTCTGATTTACTGAAACTTTCCAAGTTGTTCGTAATTTTATCAAGGGTATTCATCATCACCACCAGGCGTTTTTGTAATTTAGCTTCAGTGTCTTTGCACTCAATCTACGGCTAAGCAAGTTTCCATTCAAGCTAAGGACTATACAAGACAAGCGGTTATCGCAACTAACGCCTGCCATACAAAGTATGACTCATCTCTAATTATTTCGTACTTTTCGTTACAAAACGTCACCTTGCCATGAAAGCGCTTACAAATGTTGCAAAGCAACAACACTGTGAGCAGGCGCACGTTTGTATCGATCCGGCGGGTGAGCAAGCCTGAGCTCGGATAGAATGAGCCGTCATAATCCAACAATAATCTCGGGACACCAGAGTCGTCCCCATCCTGTAACGAAGGAGTTGTTATGCAGCATACCCATGCGCTGGTCGGCGATGTCGGCGGCACCAATGCGCGTCTGGCCCTGTGTGAGCTGGCCACCGGTACTATCTCTCAGGCAAAGACCTACTCAGGTCTGGCCCATCCCAGCCTTGAAGCCGTGGTACGCCTCTATCTGGAAGAACACAAGGTTCAGGTAGCTGAAGCCTGCATTGCCATCGCCTGCCCCATCAACGGTGACTGGGTTGCCATGACCAACCACAGCTGGGAGTTCTCCATCAGCGAGATGCAGAGCAATCTCGGGCTGGCACGCCTGCAAGTGATCAACGACTTTACTGCGGTCTCGATGGCGGTGCCGGTATTGGCCGAATCGGATCGCATCCAGCTGGGCGGCGCCGCGCCGGTAGCGGGCAAGCCCATCGCCATCTATGGTGCGGGCACCGGCCTTGGGGTCGCCCATCTGGTCAAGGCGGGTGAGCAGTGGCTGAGTCTGCCGGGTGAAGGTGGTCATGTGGATTTTGCTGCCAACACCGAAGAGGAAGATGCGGTGCTGCAAGTAATGCGAGGTGAATTGGGCCATGTCTCGGCAGAGCGTTTCCTCTCCGGTCCGGGTCTGGTCAATCTCTATCGCGGGCTGGTGAAATCCGATGGCCGTGAACCCGAACCGTTTGCCCCCAAAGACATTACCGAGCGCGCACTGGCGGGTGAGTGCCTCGATTGCCGCCGCACTCTGAGCCTGTTCTGCGTGCTGATGGGCCGCTTTGCCGGCAATCTGGCCCTCAATATGGGCACCTTTGGCGGCGTCTATATCGCAGGTGGCATAGTGCCGCGCTTCCAGGAGTTCTTTACCGGTTCCGGTTTCCGGGTCGCCTTTGAAGACAAGGGGCGCTTCAAGTCCTACCTCAAGGAGATCCCGGTGTTTCTGATCACCCATGAAGGGCCGGGGCTGCTCGGTGCGGGCGCTTACTTGCGCCAGTCGATGGGGATCACTGTCTGATTAAAGAGGGGAACGAGGCGGGATCATCCATGGTTCAGCCTCGATTCAGTGTGAATGGCATAAAGTAGCCGCACGTAACCAAGAGGGTTGTGCTTCACAAGGAGTGGAAAGCGACTCTCATCCGCTGGATACGTTTGTCACCTGACAAGCCTGAACTGTTTCAACCGGCCTTTTGGCCGGTTTTTTTTATGTCTGATATCCGGGATTACTGGGCCAACGCCTTCAGCTGCGTCTTGTCGGGGGGATTATTCCAGTCGATGGGGCCATGGGTAAAACGGTACTGCAACCGTGGCAGGCTGGTCTCCAGCCACTCTTCCCGAAAATAGGCATAACCCTGATCCCAATCCGGATCATTGGCCCAACCGCTCTGGAGGAAGTAGAGGCGAGTTCCCTGCCCTTCCGGCACAAAGCGCAGGCAAACCTGGGTCTTTTGCTGGCGGATATGGGGTAGGCTGGGCGGGAAATTCCAGCTGAAACTGAGCAGGTCATAAGGCATGACGGCCATGACCCGGCACCCTTCGCTGCCACGTTCACCCAGCGGGGCATCAGGCCTGAAGTAGATCTCGAAAGGACCATTCGGTTCGGCCACCATCAAACATTCGGGAGCCAGAAAACTGCGCAGACCGCTTTCGGTAGTCCAGGCGTGCCAGACATCGTCTATGTGCGCCGGCACAAAAATGTTGCCTTCAATCAGTTTATTGTCCATAAATCAGCGATCCTCAAGCCATCCATACAAGGGACTCCGGCAGTATAGCCCCATGGCAAATACAATGGACAGTGCTTAATCACACCCTTGTCATTTGCATCGATTAACCTGCCGCTGTGCAGCTGCCTCAATGAACATTGGCTTGATCCGGGAGGACATCATGATCCGGCTCATGGAAGAACACGACATTCCACAACTGGCCCGGCTGTTTTTAAAGAGCCGCCGCCACACCTTTCACTGGGTTGATCCCGCCCGTTTCCAACTCGAGGATTTCGAGGAACAGACCAAAGGTGAACAGGTGTGGGTCGCCGAGCAGGGGGGCAATATCTGCGGCTTTATAGCCATCTGGCAGCCCGATCACTTCGTCCATCACCTCTATGTGTCAAGCGACTGGCACGGTCAGGGGATAGGGCGCGCCCTGCTGGAGCGAGGCCTCGCTGATTCGCCGCACGGCTCGCTGAAAGTTGCGACCCGCAACACGGCGGCATTAGCCTTCTACCATAGACTGGGCTGGCAAAACAGTGATGAGACAGGCCACTGCGAGGTCACCGGCCCCTGGTGCAAGTTGCTTAGAAGCTAGCGGGACGCCCGGCACCTGCGCTTTTCGACTGAGCAGGCACCAACGGTGCCGGGGGGAAGAACCAGCGGTAGAGATCGAACCAGCCATCTCGCTGGGCAATCACGACCTCATGCACCGGATCGCGCTGGAAGATCGCCACCTTGTTTTCAGTCAGTGGCACCCAGGCATAGTTGACCAGCGCATATTGCGACTGGATCAGGTTGTACTCATTTAGATAGGAGTCATCGTTACCCGATTCGTGCAGTTGGGTACGACTGTCGATGAGGTAGACAAGCTGGTTGAAGAAGGTAAGTTGAAAACCGGTCACTCGCCACTTCTCCCTGGTCGCCTCCTCCTCTTCGATCACGGTGATTTTGCCCCAGCGGCACACCCCGTGATAGTTGACTCCATTGGCCGACATTTTCAGATCGTAATGGCAGCCCAGACTGTTGATAAACATCCCGACCACAAACAGCAGCACGACAAGCAGTGGCAACAGCAGCAAGGTATTTTTCAGCGTTCGTTTCATCAGAGATCCCTTACAGCGTTTTTTCGAGCTCTTTATAGGAGAGCACGCGAACCTGGTGGCCGGAGACCAGCACCAGCGATGCCGGTTTGACTGGTGGCACATCGCTCCGTGCCTCCATCTGGCAAACAACGCCGGTCGGCGAGTCGGTGCAGTGCACATGGAGCCACTCGAAATGGAGATAGCTGGCGACAAACACCACCAGCACAACCAGTAGCAGATTGACGTATATCAGGCCCCTTGCCAGCATTGGCCGCCCGATACCGCTGAGAAAGGCAAGTTTGGCACGCTCACCAAAAGAACGGGGAGCAGCAGGCTCTGTGATGACCTCGTGGTCGGAGCTTGGTGATGTCGACGGTGGCTGCGCAGCCGCTGCAGGCGTGGTCTCGCTCAGCGGCTCGGGCAAGGGCTCACTCTCTGTTGGCAGTGCCTTGCCGTAATAACTCTTCATCTTGCAGTTCAGATGCAGGGAGTACCCTTTTTTCGGGGTACTTCTGATATCCAGCGTCTGGGGGGATGAGGCGAAGTGGCGGCGAATATTGGCGATAGCCACGTTCAGGGAGTTGGGGCTGATGGGGCGACCCAACCAGCCGATATCGAGCAACAGATCCTTGTCGCACACCTCGTCATGGTGATCGAGCAGATAGCTGAAAATGAGGCTCTCTGCCGATGACAAGCGCACCACCCGGGCGCTTTGCAAGTTGTCCTTGTCGGCACAGAAGATCAGCTCTCGCCTTTTGACATCAAAGACATAATCACCGAAGTGATAGGCTGATATGTTATTGCCTGGCGCAACCCCCGTCATACCAACCACCTGTTATTTGCATTCATCATGAAGAAGATGGGATTCCACACCTGATAAAGCCAGATGGCGGCTCAGGACTCGCTGTAATTAAACGAAATTCTAAAGGGTCGGGATCAGCGGCACAATAGATGCAGGCAGGCATGAGCGGGGAAAATGAAAATATGCGTCCAGCGCTGTCGGACAGCATATCGGGCAGAGCATGATGTTGCGAGTTTCGCCTATCACGGTCACGCCAATCTCAGCTGAACAGTGACATGGGTATGACGAAAAGCGCTGCTGGACAAGGCCCCTTGCCCCTCACGACATCTCGCCACGCCTCAAATTAATGGGAACCGGCCTGCCCCGCAGGATGATCCAACGGGGCGAAGTGAACTGACTAGACCCGAAACTGCTTGAGCAGGGTGTCGAGCTGTGCCGACAGCTGCCGCAGATCGCTGCTGGCCTCGGCAACCTGTGCCACTCTGGCCGCACTCTCGCTGTTGAGCGTCGCAATCCGGTTGACACTGTGGCTGACCGCCTCCGCCACCGAGTGTTGTTCTTCCGATGCCTGGGCGATATACATGTTCATCTCGCGGATCAGGCTGACCTGATTTTTAATCTTCTCCACCGATATCTGCACATCTGCCGCCTCGATGCCGGCGCGGGATGCCTTCTCCTGACTCTGTTGCATGCCGGTACCGACATTCTGGGTCGCTTGCTGCAACCGTTTGATACTGGCGCTGATCTCCTCCGTCGACTGGCGAGTACGGCCCGACAAGGTGCGCACCTCATCCGCCACCACCGCAAAACCGCGTCCCTGATCACCCGCCCGCGCCGCCTCGATGGCCGCATTGAGGGCAAGCAAATTGGTCTGCTCGGCAATGCCGTTGATCACCTCGATGATGGTGCCAATGCTGCTGCTCTCGGTCGAAAGGGTGCGCATCAGGGTGGCGACTCGCTCCACCTCCCCCACCAGTTGATGGATGGCCTCATTGGCATGGCCCGCCAGATTGTAACCCTGCTCCACATAGAGGTTGGCCTCATCGGTAGCGCCAGAGGTTTTCACCGCATTGCCAGCCACTTCCTGCACCGCCTGACTCATTTCGGTAATGGCGGTGGCGACCTGATCCAGCTCGGATTGCTGGGCGTCACTGCCTACCCGGGTATCTGCCGAGAGGGAGTCACAGAGTTCGGCGGTTTGCAACACCCCGGCAGAGAGCTCGTTGATCTCCGCCACCATCTCCTGCAACTTGGCAATAAAGTGGTTGATGTTGGTGGCCAGCGCGCCCATCTCATCCTGACGGCTGATCTTCAGACGCCGGGTCAGATCCCCCTCTCCTTTGGCCAGATCAAACACCGCCTGATTCATCTGATGGAGCGGCCTGAGCACATTGCGATGAATCAGCACCATCAGCAGCGCGATGATGCAGAGATCGAGCACCAGGATCTGCCAGACGGTGGTGATCAACTGCTGGCGCAGTTGGGCCTGAATAGCGGCATCACTGGTTTGCACCAGCAATCGGGCCACTGTGTTTTTCTGACCGCTGTCGTCATAGACCAGATCATACCCTCCGTAGGCAGACACATCGGCAGGCATGGCTGTCACGGGGGCTATGCTCCCCGCCGTGTCACGGGCAAACCCGGCAACCAGCTTGTCCTTGTTGACCACCAGCAGCGCACTCAGGATATCGGCCGCCAGCTCGGACTTGAGCGATGCCTCGATGAAGGCCGATTCATAATTCCACAGCGGGCCGGGCAGGGAGAGCTGCAGCCGACCGATGGCCTGTTCGACCAGCGCACTCTGTTTGCTGTAGCTCTCCGCCCTGACCGCGTTGTAGTTGTAAGCGCCAAACAACACCAGTAGCAGACTCACCGACAGGGAGGTCAACACGGCAATCCTGAACGTCAGACTTTTCCAATCCATGGTTTCCTCCCGGTTTTACGGCAGCCGGCGCAGTGCCATTGAGCGGCACTTGCTATTGGTACTGTTACTGGTACTTGGCATTGATCTTGTCGATGGTGCCATCCGCCTTCATGGCAGCGAGGATCTCGTTGAGCTTGGTGATGAGCTCATCGGGCGTATCCTTGTTAAACGCCAAGCTCATCTGGGTTTCCTTGAACACGAAGACCGGCTTGGGTGAGGCCACCTTCTCCTTGCTGGCCAGATAGGGGGCCAGATACTGGCCGGTAGCCCAGAGATCGATGCGACCTGCCTCCAGTTTCTTCACGTTGGCGGTGTCGTTGGCCGCCAGCTGCAACTTGGCAAATCCCTGGGCCTTGAGATACTCGGCGGCCGCATCGCCGTTATAGCCACCCACCGAATACTGCTTGGCATCTTCCAGCGACTTGACCGTGATATTGGCGGTCGAGCTGGAGAAAAACACCCAGTTGTTATTGACCAGCGGCCCTACCCACTTGAACAGTGCTTCCCGCTCCGGAGTACGGGTCGTGGAGTAGAGGGCGGTATTGGGAGTACCGAGGGTATCTTCGTACGCCCGTTTCCAGGGCATCAGGGTCAGCTTGTATTCGACTCCAGCACGCTTGAACAGCTCTTCGACCACCTCGGTCGACAGCCCGACAATCTTGCCCCCCTCCCCCTGCATGTTGAATGGCGGGTAATCCTCGGTCATCACGTTCAGTGGCGCAGCCTGAACAGCGCTTATCGCCATCATGGAAGAGACTGAAAAAATTGCACTTTTCCACAGCAGTTGATAGTTCATTGCAACCTCGCTTTGCTTGCCATTCATCCCTGAACATCCGCCGTTACCGATGGCGGTGCACGTCTGACCCGCTGGGGTCATGCCGGCTTTCACGGCTCGCCGCCCACCCATGTGCAGCAGCAAACAGATCCGGATTTTGCCTGTGCGCAACGAAACGCAACCGGCGAGGGAGGCTCACAACAAATCGAGGTGGAAACATGCCAGGGCAGCATGAGGGGATGCGGAGTGGGGCGGATAAGCCTCTGCCATACAACAGCGCCGTGGCAAAGAAAAAGCGCATCGTTTTATGACAGGGGTCTGGGAGAGAAATGATAGAAAACGCCAACATCCATTTTCCCATACTGCTCGAGGAGACCTCAGAGCCAAACCTGTCCTTTAGCTAAGGTCACGAAAAGAGATACGTCAAATGAGAATGCTAACCCCCTCATCTGCTTCCAAATTAGATTCCAGATGAGCTCCGCCGAGCCGAAAAGTGGCGCGATATACCCGAAAAACAGAAGGCCACCGCGAGGTGGCCTTCTCCAAATCAACGATGAACGTCTGGTGGAACTCAATCCTTGGCCGCGTCCATCACACCCTCTTCGGAGTGCGCAGGCAGGATCAGGTTGAGCAGGATGGCGGCAACAGAGGCCAAGCCAACACCGGCCAGCGCGAAGTCGCCAATCTTCATCTCCAGCGCACCGACACCGACGGTCAGAGTCACGGCGACGATGGCGATATTGCGTGACAGTCCCAGATCCACCTTGGATTCCACCAGCGTCTTGAGACCGATGGCAGCGATGGATCCGAACAGCAGCAGCATGATACCGCCCATCACCGGCATGGGGATGGAGGTAAGCAGCGCATTGAACTTGCCGAAGAAGGCCAGAATGATGGCAAACACCGCAGCCCATGTCATGGTGACCGGATTGAAGTTGCGAGTGATCATCACGGCACCGGTCACTTCGGCGTAGGTGGTCACGGGTGGGCCACCGATGAAACCGGCGAAGCAGACGCCGATGCCGTCACCGGCCAGCGTACGGTGCAAACCCGGATCCTTGGTGTAATCCTTGCCAGTCACGCCACCAATCGCCAACACGCCACCGATATGCTCGATACAGGGGGCGATGGCTACCGGCAACATGAACAATGCAGCAGCCCAGTTGATCTCCGGGGTTTCGAAGTGGGGCAGCGCCAACCAGGGGGCGTTCACCATGCCATCGAAACTCACCTGGCCCATGAAGACCGCCGAGACATAACCGGCAATCACGCCGCACAGGATGGGGATCAGCTTGATCCACCCCTTGCAAAACACAGCTGCAATCAGGGTGACCGCCAGCGAGATACCGGCCAGTGTCAGCGCAGTTCCCGCAGGAACCACCTGCTCACTACCGGCGCGGCCCATCGCCATGTTGCAGGCAACCTGCGCCACAGAAAGACCGATCACCATGATCACCGGGCCAATCACCACGGGCGGCAGCAATTTGTGCACAAAGCCCATCCCTTTTGCCCGGATCAGCGCAGCCAGAATGAAATACATGAAACCGGCGGCAAACAGGCCAAACATGGTGGATGGCAATCCCCAGGTCTGGGTGGCGTAGATGATGGGAGCGATGAAGGCAAAGCTGGAACCGAGGAAAATCGGGACCTGGCGGCGGGTGCAGAGCTGGAACAACAGGGTGCCCACACCGGCGCCAAGCAGGGCCATGGAGGGGTTCAATCCGGTGAGCAGGGGCACCAGAACCATGGCGCCGAAGGCGACAAACAGGATTTGCAGCCCGGCGACACTTTGCTTGACTAAGGAAAACATGGATGTCCTTAATTTTTTGATAACTGATGGGGATATTTATCACTTTTCAGTTATCACAAGACTTTTTCAAGGCACAAAATGAACACAAATTCGTCACTTGTTACCTTTTACTGCTTGGGAAGGGCATGAAACTGGCTTTTTAGGCGGGATTCGTTGCTACAAGCATCGAGTATGCGATTTTACGCATTATTGTGACGAACGCCAATCGTTTTTCCATCATGTTTATTGTGTTCATGGTCAAAAATGCCGCCGCCAGGGGGCGCTCTATAATGGATCCTGTGAATCAAGATGGACAAGGAGTCCCCATGTCACAACCCCCATTCAAGGCCAGCCAGCGCAGATTGCTTATTGGCTCGGCCATCGCACTCGCCCTGTTTGCAAACCCGTTCAGTTATGATTTCGCCCACAATGAGTGGCAAATGAATCAGGCCTATGCCAAGTCCTGCTTTATCGCCGGCACTCGCATCACGATGGCCGATGGCTCCACCCGCCCCATAGAGACGCTCCGGGTCGGTGAACGAGTGCTGGATCAACACGGCGGCAGTAACCGGATCCTGGCGATCGAACGGGTCATTCTGGGCAAGCGCAGACTCTACGGGATCAATGATCTGCCCCCGTTCTTTACCGCAGAGCACCCTCTGCTGACCACTCGGGGCTGGGCGGCCATCTCACCGGCCATGACCCGAACCGAAAACCCGCAACTGGCGGTGCTGCCGCTATTTACCGGCATGCAGATAATGTGTCGCCCGGCACCTGCCATGGTGACGGGCAATCTGGCCCTGCAAGCCCAACCGGAATTACTGCTGGTTGAGTCACTCTGCTGGATCGAGGCATCTCCCACTACCGCACTCTTCAATCTGCTGCTCGATGGCAGCCACAGCTACATCGCCAATGAGCTGATCGTTCACAACAAAGATGGCGATGGTGGCAGTGGGGGCAACAGTGGCGGAGGCAGCGACAGCGGCGGAGGCAGCGACAGCAGCGGAGGCAGCGACAGCGGCGGAGGCAGCGACAGCGGCGGAGGCAGCGACAGCGGCGGAGGCAGCGACAGCGGCGGAGGCAGCGACAGCGGCGGAGGCAGCAACAGCGGTGGAAGCAGCAACAGCGGTGGAGGCAGCAACAGCGGCGGTGGCAGCGACAGCGGCGGTGGCAGCGACAGCGGTGGAGGCAGCAACAGCGGTGGAGGCAGCAACAGCGGTGGAGGCAGCAACAGCGGTGGAGGCAGCAACAGCGGCGGTGGCAGCGACAGCGGCGGTGGCAGCGACAGCGATGGGGGCAGCGATGACAGTGGCGGCCAAGGCGAGCATGCCGGCGGAGAGCAGCATGGTGGAGGTGAACGGCATGCTGGTGGAGAAAAACATGCAGGGGGAGAACGCCATGGGGGTGGCCGCGGATTTGGCAATGGCGTTGATGACAACGGTGTAGATGCCATCGATGCCAATGGCAACAAGCTCAGAGGCGATGGAACCATCGATGACAACGGCGTGGATGCCGTCGATGCCAACGGCAACAAGCTCAGAGGTGACGGCACGGTCGATGACAACGGCGTGGATGCTGTCGATGCCAACGGCAACAAGCTCAGAGGTGACGGCACGGTCGATGACAACGGTGTGGATGCCGTCGATGCCAACGGCAACAAACTAAGAGGTGATGGCACGGTCGATGATCGCCAGCAAGTGCTTACCGATGAGCAGGAGCGGGCGCTGCTCAACAACGGTTTTCGCCAACAGGGGCAACCATGATGCGTTATCTGCTAACACTCCTCCTGCTCGGCCTCGCAGGCTGCGCCACGGTCGACACTCCGCCGCTTTACCATCAGATGGATAAGGCAGATGTTCAACTGGCCAATCAGGCCCTTGCCAAGGCGCTGGAAACCCGCACCAAAGGGCAGAGCCTCACCTGGTTCAATCCGGCTAATCGTCACTCGGGTAGCGTCACCCCGCTACGCACCTTCCGCCATACCAGCGGGGAGTGGTGTCGCGACTATCGCGAGCAACTCTATATCGGCAAGGCGAGCCAGCAGTGGCAGGATACCGCCTGTCGCAATCAGCAAGGGCGCTGGCGGCCATTGCGAACTTAGTGAATGCCACGGGGTAAACGAAAGGGGGTAGCAGCGCTACCCCCTTTTCATCTTTACCGACCCTTTATCGGGGCGGTGAATACGCGGTTATACCCGACGATAGGGCAGGTAAACCGGCTCCCACATGTGGTTGAGGATATGCTGCTGCAGATCCTGACCGATCAGCGGGTGGGAGGGATCCCGACGCACGATATCCTTGAGCACGGCGGTCGCCACATGCACCGAGATGCTGCGCAGCTCGCGAATGCGTGGATAGACGGCCCCTTTCGCCAGGTCAACCTCACTCACGCACTCGGCCAGCGCAAAGGCGGCGGTCGTGAAGACATCGGGTGTGATCTCGCGGATCTGGCTGACGATGGCCGCCAGACCTACACCGGGGAAGATAAAGACGTTGTTGCCCTGCCCCACCCGGAACTCCTGCCCCTCGTAGCTCACATCCTTGAACGGACTACCGGTTGCAACGATGGCTTTGCCCTTGCTCCAGCGGTAGATATCTTCCGGCAGCGCTTCACAGTTGGCGGTCGGGTTGGAGAGCGGGAACACCATGGGGCGCTCGCAATGCTGCAGCATCAGCTGGATATGCTCTTCCTGGAAGGCACCGCCCGAGCCGCTGGTACCCAGCAACACGGTAATGGGCACATGACGCAGCACATCGGCCAGATTGGCCTTGCCGGGCACCTCGGTATCCCAGCCTGCCCGCAGCAGCCCCGGTTTGGCGTAGCGACGCTTGTACTCGTCAAGCCCCTCGCGGTTGTCGCACACCAGCCCCTGGGTATCCAGAATGTAGATGCGATCGCGGGCCGCCTGCGGATCCATCCCCTCGCGGATCATTCCCGCGCAGATCTGATCCGCGACGCCAACCCCACCGGCGCCAGCGCCGTAGACCAGATAGTTCTGCTGACCCAGGGTCTCCCCCTTGACCTTGACCGCGCCGATGATACCGGCCAGCACCACGGCACCGGTGCCCTGAATGTCATCGTTGAATGACGGCAGTGCCTGCTGGTAGCGGGCCAGATTGTTGAAGGCATTGGATTTGCTGAAGTCTTCCCACTGCAGCACCGCATTGGGGAAGTGACGCTTGACCCCCTGCACGAACTTGTCGATGAACTCTTCATACTCCTTGCCGCGAATGCGCTTGTGGGGGCGGCCCAGATACATGGGGTCATCGAGCAGTTTCTGGTTGTCGGTGCCCACATCCAGCGCGATGGGCATGCAGCAGGCGGGGTGAATACCGGCCCCCAGGGTGTAGAGCGCCAGCTTGCCGATAGGGATCCCCATGCCGCCGACGCCCTGATCGCCAATCCCCAGAATGCCCTGGCTGTCGGTGACGACTATGATGCGGATCGATTTGGCATCGAAGTGACGGGCCTGACTGCCCATATCATCTACGTTGTCCGGGGTGATGTAGAGGCCGCGCGGCTTCTGGAAGCGGTGGCTGAACTCCTGGCACGCCTTGCCCACGGTCGGGGTATAGATGTAGGGAGTCATCTCCTCCACATGGCGTGACAACAGGGCATAGAAGAGAGTCTCATTGCGATCCTGCAGGGCACGCAGGTTCTGGTACTTCTCGATATCGCTGCAAGCGCTCTTGAACCCCTCATACACTCGCTCGAGCTGTGCTTCAAAAGTTTGCACCTGAGGCGGCAGCAAACCATCGAGATCAAAATCGGCCCGCTCCTGTTCGGTGAAGGCCGTGCCCTTGTTGAGGTATCGATTGTTAAGCAGATCAGTGCCGGTCAGTGCAACGGGGCGAAAATCCTGTCCCTGTGCGTCTTTCCACAGCAGATATTGTCCGGTAGCCATAGTCATTCTCTTTGATTTACGTGAAATTGCCGTTCGGCAGGAGAGCAAGACTCATAATGAAATCAATCATATGACGTTTACTCGATCGGTTTTGTGAGCTTGGGCATACCCTGTGGCCAAAATAGGCGCCCGGCGGCCCCGACGAGACAAATATCCACGGCAAGGAATGAGACTCATGTTAGCATTGCGGGCAACCCAGCCCCTTTCACCGCATCACAGCCGGGAGTGATCTGATGCCCTCACCTCTGCCAGCCTGCGTCCCCTTCTTTCTGCCATGCGCCTGATCCCGCTGCTTGCTCTGTGGCTATTTCTGACCTGCCAGTCGGCTCTCGCCGCACCGGGCCGGGTGCTCAACATCATCGTGGGTGAATGGCCCCCTTTCGTCTCCGAGCAGTCAAAACAGCACGGTCCCGTGGCCCACCTTATCAGCGATCTGTTCAAGGAGGCGGGCTATGAGGTGAAGTTCCACTTCGCCCCCTGGGGTCGGGTCTATTCGCTGGCGGCCAATAGCCAGCTCTACGATGCCACCGCCGTCTGGATGCACAAAACGGAGCGGGAGCAGGATTTTCTGTTCAGCGAAGCGGTGCTGCAGGAGCAGTTTGTCTTCTTCTCCCTCAAATCACGGCAGCTGCAAGCCGAGCGCCTTGAGCAAATCATCGGCATGCGGTTGGGGGGCGATATCGCCTATAGCTACGGGTCTGAGCTGGACAAGATGGTGGCCGATGGCAAGGTAACCCAACAGAAAGTCACCGACGTGAAGCAGAATTTCGGCAAGCTGCTGCGCGGGCGGATCGACCTCTATCCGCAAGAGCTGCGAGTCGGTTTGGCCGAGTTGCAGAGCCAGCTCGACCCCGCCAGCGCGGCACTCATCACCCACAGTCAGACCCCTTTTCTGCGCAACGACAGCTTCGTGATGTTCCCGCGCAAGATGCCGGATTCAGCCAAACTGCGGGATCAGTTCAATCAGCAGTTGCAGCAGGCCATCGCCAGCGGACGTTATAAGCGCTACTTCGAACGGCTGGCCCGGGGGGAATATTGACCTTGGCGAGGCAAAAACAGAGGGGATAAAACAACGGTGGCGGCCCTTTGTGGCCGCCACCTCTGTGATGCTTGTCAGCGGCTGGCATTAGCCGCTGATGCCCACCTCCAGCTTGAACGGCGTCTTGGCCTTGCTGCTCTCGGCCGCCCCCATCTGGTAGACCCGAATGGTATAAGTGCCCTTGGCGGGCAGGGTTGCCTCAAAGTTGTTCCCTTCCGTAGAACCGATAAACATCGCCTCCCCCTTGCTGCCCGGCGGCAGAATATTGAAGTAGGGCTTGCCGGTCAGGATCACCACCATGCTCTGGCCCTTGTTGGCCGTCAGCTTGTAATCGAGGGTCTGGCTACCTTGAATGGTGCCGTTGATGGTTGCCCCTGACTCCCCCTTCTTGAACTGCACTTGCTGGGTCTTGATCCCGTCAGCCGCCTGCGCCACGCCCGTAATACCACCGAAGAGCGCAGATGCACATACCGCTGCCAGCCATGCTTTTCTCATCATTTGTCATCCCTTGTATGAATGGACCCCCCTGTTACTGTTGCTCAAGGTGGCCCAAAAAACCATCGCCGTTTGCGGCATCGCTCAATCAATTTGCCATCACGATCGACCCGCCATCAAAAGGGGCGCCGCAGCGCCCCCTTCTCTTTACTCTTTGTCGACCATCAGCTTGATTTACCCGCCTTGGGCTCATCGAGGGTGTGCTTCACCTCCTCATACCAGAGGTCGTGGTGCTCCTTGGCCCAGGTCTCGTCCACCTCGCCGGTCACCATCCCCTCCAGCGCCCCTTCCAGCTGGAACAGGCCCATGTAGATATGGAAGATAAAACCGCAGATAAGGATCAAGGCGCCTACGATATGGATGAAGCTGGCCCACTCCATCTGACGGCGCAGCTGGCCGAAGATGGGGAAGTCGAGGAACAGCCCGGTCGCCACCACAATGCCGCCAAACCAGATGAGCAGCCAGAAGATCGCCTTCTCGCCGCCGTTGGAGAAGCCCGCCGAGGGGTGACTCCCCTTGTGCTTGCCGAGCATGCCACCAAACTTCATGAACCACTGCACATCCACCATGTTGACAATGTTGTGGCGGAACCACTTGATGAGCACCCCCATCAGGCAGAGGAAGAAGAGCGGCCCCACATAGTTGTGGAACACCTTGGCAAACCAGATCCAGTTCTCCCACACCCCGAGGCTCACCACCGGCTTGATGAAGTACTTGCCGTAGATGATGGCCAGCCCCGACCCGGACAGGGTCAGGAACATGGCCGCCGTGGTCCAGTGCAGCGCCCGATCCAGCCGGCTCCAGCGCTTGAGCTTGCGCCCGGTGCGCGGTTTGGAGAGCTTGGTCTGCCCCACCACCAGATACATCAGACCGCACATGGCGAGCGATCCGAAGATGGCGATGGCACCGAGCGGCGACACCCACTTGGTCTTCACCTCAAACCAGAGCTGGCCCGGCACCGAGATTAGCACCCCGTGCTCCGGCGAGCGGGAGGTGGTCACCCCCTCCTGCCCATCCTTCACCGCCCGCCAGTAGTCGGCGCCGGCAAAGCCGACCGCCTCTTTCTGCGCATCAGCGAAGCCGGGCGCGCTGAACAGCAGCAAGGCCGTCAGCAGCGCTGTCAGCCAGTGTCTCATTGGCCATCCTCCTGCTTGCCAAGCTTGAGCCCCTTGCCTCTGCCATCGTGAGGTTTGCTGGCGTCACGATAGAGCGCCTGTTCATCAGCCCCCCAAGCTGCATGAGGGGCACCGCGATAGGCAACCCGCTCGCGGAAGATGTCGGAGATCACCTGCGCATCCCCTGCCAGCAGTGCCTTGGTGGAGCAGAGCTCGGCACACATGGGCAGCTTGCCCTCGGCGATGCGGTTGGCACCGTACTTCTGGCGCTCCGCTTCGCTGTGATCCTCTTCCGGGCCACCGGCGCAGAAGGTGCACTTGTCCATCTTGCCCCGATCGCCAAAGGCGGCGGTCTTCGGGAACTGGGGGGCACCAAACGGGCAGGCAAACAGGCAGTAGCCACAACCGATGCAGAGATCCTTGTTGTGCAGCACTATGCCGTCGTCGGTGTGATAGAAGCAGTCGGCGGGGCAAACCGCCATGCAGGGGGCGTCGGTGCAGTGCATGCAGGCGACCGAGATGGAGGTCTCTCCCGGCAGGCCGTCGTTGAGGGTTACCACCCGGCGACGCTGGATGCCCCACTCGAGGGCATCGTCGTTCTCGTTCTTGCACGCCGTCACACAGCCGTTGCACTCGATGCAGCGCTTGGTGTCACACATGAATTTCATTCTGGCCATGGGATCAGGCTCCTACTTTGCGAAAACGGCACAGGGTGACCTTGGTCTCCTGCATCTGGGTGACCGGGTCATAACCATAGGTGGTGACTATGTTGACCGACTCCCCCAGCACATAGGGGTCTGACCCTTCCGGATATTTGGATCGCAGATCCTTGCCCTCGAAGTGGCCGCCGAAGTGGAACGGCATAAAGGCGAGCCCCGGCTTGACCCGCGGGGTCACCAGCGCCTTCACCTTGACCCTGCCCCCTTCCGGCCCCTCGACCCACACATCCTGACCGTCGCGCACGCCGACATCGTTGGCATCCGCCGGGTTCATCTCGACAAACATCTCCTGCTGCAATTCAGCCAGCCAGGGGTTGGAGCGGGTCTCGTCGCCGCCCCCCTCGTACTCCACCAGACGGCCGGAGGTGAGGATGATCGGGAACTCCTTGCTGACGTCCTTCTCCTGCACCGAGGCGTACTGGGTCGGCAGGCGCCACAGGCTCTTCGAATCAGGCCAGGTGGCGTAGTCGGCCAACAGATCCCGGCGCGGGGTGTAGAGCGGCTCGCGGTGCTTGGGCACCTGATCCGGGAAGGTCCACACCACGCAGCGCGCCTTGGCGTTGCCATACGGCACAAAGCCGTGCTTGATGGCGACCCGCTGGATACCACCGGAGAGATCGGTCTTCCAGTTCTTGCCCTCGGCCTCCTTCTTCTCGGCCTCGGTCAGCTCATCCCACCAGCCGAGCTGTTTCATCAGGTCGGCAGTGATCTCGGGATAGCCGTCTTCCACCTCGCTCCCTTTCGGCCAGGAGTCTTCGGCGAGCAGCGAGACGCCCTGATACTCGATGCCGAAACGGGCGCGGAAACCGCCGCCCCCTTCCGACACCGGAATACTGGTGTCGTAGAGGATATGGCTGCCGGGATGCTTCATCTCAGGGGTGCCCCAGCAGGGCCACGGCAGACCGTACACTTCGCCACTGACCGGGCCGCCCTCGGCCTTGAGGTTGGTCTTGTGGAAGGTGTGCCAGTTCTGCTGGTGCGCCTTGAGCCGCTCCGGGCTCTGGCCGGTGTAGCCCACACTCCACATGCCGCGGTTATATTCGCGGGTGATGTCTTCCAAGAGTGGCTGATTGTTCTCTACCTTGATGTGCTTGAACAGCTGGTCGGCAAAGCCAAGCTTCTTGCTCAGCAGATACATGATCTCGTGATCGACCTTGGATTCGAACAGAGGCTCAATCACCTTATCGCGCCACTGCATGGAGCGGTTGGTGGCGGTGACGGAACCATAGGTCTCGAACTGAGTGGTGGCCGGCAGCAGGTAGACGCCGTCGGTGCGATCGTTCATCACCGAGGCGACGGTGGGGTACGGGTCGACAATCACCATCATGTCGAGCTTTTGCATCGCCTTCTTCATTTCCGGGCCGCGGGTCTGGGAGTTGACCGCATGGCCCCAGTAGAACATGGCGCGGATATTGGAGCCCTGCTCGATCAGATCGGCGTTCTCCAGCACACCATCCACCCAGCGGGAGACCGGAATGCCGTTATTGTTCATCGGCAGCTTGCCGTTGTAGGCCTTGTTGTCGAAGCGCGCCTTGATCCACTCGTAATCCACATCCCACACCCGGGCCCAGTGCTTCCAGGAGCCCTCTTCCAACCCGTAGTAGCCGGGCAGGGAGTCGGAAGTGACGCCAAAGTCGGTGGCGCCCTGCACGTTGTCGTGACCGCGGAAGATGTTGGTGCCCGCCCCGCTCTTGCCCACGTTGCCGAGGACCAGTTCGAGGATGCAGTAAGCACGGGTGTTGTTGTTGCCTGTGGTGTGCTGGGTACCGCCCATGCACCAGACCACGCAGCCGGGACGGTTGTCGGCCAGCAGCTTGGCGGCGCCATAGACCTGCTGTTCGTTGAGGCCGGTTACCCGCTCAACTTCGGCCGGAGTCCAGCGCGCCACCTCTTTTTGCACCTCGTCCATGCCATAGACGCGGGTGCGGATGAACTCTTTGTCTTCCCAGCCGTTCTTGAAGATGTGCCAGAGCATGCCCCAGATAAAGGCGACGTCGGTACCCGGGCGCAATGAGAGGTACATGTCCGCCTTGGCGGCGGTGCGGGTACGGCGCGGGTCGACCACCAAAATCTTGCAGCCGTTGCGCTCTTTCGCCAGCAGGATGTGCTGCATGGCGACCGGGTGGGCCTCCGCCGGGTTGGAGCCAATAAACATGATCGACTTGCTGTTGTGCATGTCGTTCAGGCTGTTGGTCATGGCGCCGTAGCCCCAGGTGTTGGCGACGCCAGCGACCGTAGTGGAGTGGCAGATCCGCGCCTGATGATCCACGTTGTTGGTGCCCCACAGGGACGCCATCTTGCGAAACAGGTAGGCCTGCTCGTTGGAGTGCTTGGCGGAGCCGAGCCAGTAGACGCTGTCGGGGCCGGACTCCTTGCGAAGGCGCAGCACTTCGTTGCCCACCTCTTCGATGGCCTGATCCCAGCTGATACGCTGCCACTTGCCGCCCACCAGCTTCATCGGGTACTTGAGGCGACGCTCACCGTGGCCGTGCTCGCGCAGGGCCGCCCCCTTGGCGCAGTGACCGCCAAGGTTGAAGGGATGATCAAAGGCCGGCTCCTGACCGGTCCAGACGCCGTTTTGCACCTCGGCATAGACGCCGCAGCCCACTGAGCAGTGGGAACAGATGGTGCGCTTCACCTCGACCGGCACGTCGGCCGCCACAGTTTTGGCCTCGGCCCGCTGCATCATGGCTGGCGCCAGCCAACCGGCGGCCACGGCGCCACCGGCCACCAGACCCGAGTTGACCATAAAGGCGCGACGGGTCAGCCCCTGACCGCGAATGGCCTCATTGCCCTGCTCGCCCACTTGGGGCTGCTCGGCACGTTTTGTCAGTTTCATGAGTTCTCCTTCACTGATCCGGCTCAGTCAGTGCCGCGCAGGGTGCGATAAAAGTCGTGAACATGGGGGGTCTCCCGATAGCCCTTGTCAGGCTCGGTGTCGTGGGTCAGCACCTCTTTGCCCACCACCCGACCGGTGGCACCGGCCAATACGCCTATGGTGGCGACCACGCCAACTCCCTTGATCAGATTGCGGCGGGACGGGTCTTTCAGCTGTTCATCGCTCATTCTTGTGACCTCTGTTGTTGTTCTTGCCGGCGCCTGCGCGCCAGCTTCGCGTCCAATGGGATATCTCGTCTGTTCGTTTTGTTATGCGCAGAACTTGTTATGCACAGCGTGTTATGCGCAGATAGGGGCGTTCAGCCCGGCACCACGCAGGCGCCAAACGGCAGGCGCAATTCGTTTTCCAGCTTGAAGAAATCTTCGGCAAGGGCGCCGACCGCCCGGTAGAAGCTCCCCCCTTTCGCCTGTTGCTGATCGCGGCAGCAGGCGAGTACCCAGGGGGCAAGGTGGCGCTCATAGAAGCGGTTGCGCTCCGGATGCTGCTCGCCAATCAGTACCGCCATCACCTCACAGAGGGCGGCCAGATGATCTTCCGGCTCGCACACTCCGCTCTGGCGCTCAAAACCGAGGGACTGGAGATCTGCACGCAGCACCGCCAGCGGCAGCTCCATCAAAGAGCCAGTGAGATACCAGGAAGCAAACGGCACAATCTCTCCGCGCCCCAGCCCGATAAAGAGATCCTGATACTCCTCGGCAAGCTCGTTTTCGTGTTGGCTGCTGGCCGCCAGCTGCACCAACCCCAGCCCTCTGGCAAAGGGGCCCGGCATAGCCTGCAACCCTTGCAGCCAGGCGAGCTGTTCGCCACGGGGAGCGGCGCGCCAGAGGCTCGCCAGCAGGGCGTAGAGATCGGCGCTGCTCTGTTCCAGTTCGGTCATGGTCAGTTCGCCAGCCTTTTCGTTATGTTGTTCACTCATCACTGGCCCCTCATACCTTGAGCTGGGAGACGGGATCCGCCGCCAGCGCCGCAAACACATCCTTGACCCGACAGTCCTCGCACATCAGCAGCCGCTGGGCGGCCTCGTTCTGGAAGTGGGAGTGACCGGCCAGTTTTTGCTGGATGCGGCGGATCATCGAGGCGGGCGCGAACGGCTTGGAGCAGCGAATGCAGCAGGCCGCCTCTTCGGCTTTCAGGCTCTGCACGGCGCGGCGCGCTTCGGGCACGGGTTGCAGACGGGGCACCAGCACGATGGCCTGCTCGGGGCACGCCTTTTCACACATGCCGCACTGGATGCAATCCTGCTCGATAAAGTTGAGGCCCGGCGTGTGCCCCACCGCATGCAGGGCACGGCTCGGGCAGACCGCCACGCAGCCCATGCAGAGGGTGCAGTCAGTTTCTTTCAATTCCACACTGCCGTAAGGGGCGCCGTGGGGCACCGCCAGCGGCTCGCGGCTCCCTTCGTTGGCCTGCCAGAGGGCATCGAAGGCGGCAAACAGGTTCTCCCGTTTATCCCCTTTGAGCGGCTTCTCCAGCAGGGCAACGGCTGTCTGGCCGGAAACAGGCTCACCAGCATCTGCGTCAAACAGGGCAATGCGATCGGCAGCGAGACCCGCGCCCGCCAAGAGCACGGCGGCGCTCGCCAGTTCCCGCTCAACCAATGCCCGCACACTTGCGGGAGCATCATCGCCCACCGCAATACGTACCGCGCTGGCGCCATAGGCAAGGGCGGCAAACCAGCTCTCGATGCCTAAGCTCGCGCTCTCCTCCACCCAGACTGGCAGCCAGTTGGCGGGCAAACGGGTGAGTTCGGCTTCCACCCAATCGCGCTCGCTTTCGCCGGCAATCAGCAGTTGGGGCGCTTCGCCACCCGCCTCCCGGTAGTGCTTGAGCAAGCGCAGCAGGTATTCGCCGCTGGTGTTGGCATCGGGCTGGTGATAGGCAATGGCGCCGGTCGGACAGGCAGAGGCACAGCTGCCAAAGCCCTGACAGAGATGGGGATCGATCTGGATGCGGCCATTGATGGGCTTAAGGGCATCGGTCGGACAGACATCTAGGCAGCGGCTACAACCGGGCACGCCGCGGGCGGTAAAGGCGCAGGCCTCGGGGTCGAGGCGAAAATAGCGCGGCTTGTCGAAGATACCGGTCAGCGCACAGAGCTCGGCAAGCCGTTCGGCTAAGTCAGCGTCATCGGCCAGATGCAGATAGCCCACCGGCGGGCGCTCCAGCGCAAAGAGCGGGGCGCGGCCCAGATCGGCCACCAGATCAAAGCGTGGCTGTTCACTGATAGCAGCCGTTTGCTGGGGGAAGCAGATCGCGGCGAGCTCAATCCGCTCACCCTGACCATTGAGGCCGGTAAACTGGAACTGCCCCAGATACCCTGTCAGGCTCGGCTCGCGCAGGGTCAGGGCCGCGAGGGATGCGGTGGCATCGAAAATGGTTTCGAGATCGGCCGCCTCGGCATCGTGGACCGCTTCGCTCACCAGCAGGGTGGGCTTCACCCCGGCGGGCAGCAGGCTGGCGGCGCGGCGAATGCGATCTTCCGGGCCGACCAGCAGCAGACGCCCCTGACTCTGGTAAGAAACAGTGGCCGGGATCAGGTTGTCGGTCTTGACCGTATGCTGCAGGGCATAGGCGCGAGCGCGCGCGTTATGCTCGGCCGCCCCCGCCCCATGGGCAAGATTGGAGGCTAGATTTGGGGCCAGATTTGGCAATGTTTGTTCAGTGCTCACATACGCTCCTGTGCGCGCCACCTCATGGGATGGGCGCTTGTTGGTAAGCCGAGAGAGCAAGAGGCGAGCCAACTCCCCCGGAAAAAAAGTGACTGACAGGGAGTCAGGATCCTGAGGGTTCCATTCCCCCACCTTTGGTTGGGACATTTTGTCCACCACAGGAAACCAAAATGTCCCGATCGTCAGTGGTGGTTTGAGAATGGTTATCAGCCAGCTCGTCGGCGGCAGGTTCGCTGACAACCGCCACCGGTTCAGCAGATCCGCTGGCCGGATTGGCCGATTCGCTCTCCGGGGCGGTTACCTGATCCACCAGCCAGTTGCGCAGCCCGGCGGTCAGGGCCGCAGGCAGCAATTCGGGCTGGCTGAAATCCTGGGTGTAGTCGTCGAGCCCATCCGGCTTGTGGCTGCGAAACATGGCCCGTAGCGCCTCCTTGTCGGGGAGTTTGGCCTTGCCCGGCTGCCCCATTGTTAGCGGCAGCTCGCCACTCTCGGCCCTCTCAACGGCAAGAGGTTCACAGCTCCCCTTGTCAGTGCTGACTACGGGGCTATCCAGCGCAGTATCTGTATTTCCAGCTTCGCCACTGCCTTCGATAGGGGCGGCAACTGCCTCGGGGATGGCCTCTTCCCTCGGCTGCAATGCCTGATGCTTGCGCGCCTCACTCTTGCGGGATGACCAGCGCTTGAGGAACTCACTCATGGGCGCGATTTCCGCTGTCACAGCCACGCTCGCGGCCATCGGGGCCGGTGGGTTTCACGGCGCCGCAGCTGGCTTGATCCTGGCTATCGACTCCCAGCTGATCCTGGGCCCGCCCCTTGCCCTTCTTGCCCTTGCGACGGGCCTCCAGCAGCTCGCCGTGGCGGCCGATAAAGGCCTCCACCCAGGCTTGCAGCGCTTCGGGCAGCGGGCAGGAGAGCACCTGCCGCTCGCCATCCATATAGGCGGCGGCCACGGTCTGGCTCAGGGTCAGGCCGTCGGCCACAAAACCACTGTCCACGCGGCTTCCGGTGACAAAGAGGCGGGGCGAGCCGGAGCTCAGGTTGAAGCGATAATCCCCCCGCTCATCGCGAAACAGGGTAAGGGGCAAGGCACCGGCAGACTCCGGTTCGGCTGGGTGGAGCGCCGCAATCTCGAAACGGCGGCTCTGCCAGCGGCCAACCTGGCTGTCGATGGCCTTTAACTCCAGTTGCAGCCAGCGCTGCGGGGGCAAGGTATTGATTGTCTCTTGCACTGTCACGGCTCCCATCAGAAGGTCTCTGCCGAGCCGCCCTCCCCCGTGATCCACCCCGTTCGAGGCGGTTCAGAGCAGGGGATTCAGGGCGGCCACGGCCATCTATGGGATAAGACTTAGCAAGAGTGGGGCCAAGGCGGGATGTGGCTTTCCTTCGAGGAGAGCAGGACACGTAGCACTTCCAATACGCGACCGTTCGAATACACTTCGCTATTCGAATCTACAGCCCTACGTTTTGCCAAAAAGGTAGGTATTCCAAGTTTTATAAAATATTTGGTTACACCTGTTTTGGACTGGCGGATTAGCTCTAACTTGATGTAACATGCCCCATACGACACCCATAAAAATCAATGCAAGAAATTGCTTGCCAATAAAAAGCATCGGCAACTGCAATTCACTGATGGGAGTCATGATGTTGGTGAGATGAAAATTGATTTAAAATATGAGAGGTCAGATTATATATCTGCTCTTTGATATAAATAATTATCTCACTTTTAACAAGAAAACTAAAAGATGGATTATAACAATGAAGTTTAACACTAAAAAAATTTTGGCATTCTCTACAGCATTATTGTTAAATAATTCCGCCTCTGCTGGCGACTTCTATATACATGATTCTTTTAGCTCAAATTCACTATCCAACTGGAATATCTACAACCAAACCTCCGAAAAATCTGACATAAAAGAGGAAAATAGCTCTCTAAAAGTTGTCACTCGGAACCCGCTGAAGGATTTCAAATTTTCTGGTGTATCAAAAACGTTTGAACCAAAGAGAAATATTTCTTTGAGCACCGTTGTGCAAGGAGATTTTTCAAATTTATCCAACATCAACCCTAGGGCTTACATTCAAATTTCTAATCTAGATGAAACAGAGGGAACATCCCTTGTTATCGGTAGAGATGGGGATAATTTCTGGGTTTCACAAGTTTGTATAAATAATAATGGATGCCTCCCACCCAAAGGACGTTATAGCAATATGTCAAAACTTCGACTCTCGATCATGAAAGTCGATGACATGATTAGAATGTATGTGAATGGCGACTTGGTTTATAGTGGCACGACGTCTTTGCAAGAAGTGAGTAAGGTTGTGTTGGGGGCGGGGGGAGCTAATACACCATATACTTTCCCTGTTTATTTCAATGAGTTCAGCTTGCATAGCGGAAACTAGTTTGATTTTTTAATTAACTGGGCCTTACATAGGTTAACAAAACCTACTTTTAAGGCCCTCTTCTTTATTTGTCACGTGCTGTAAAAATAATCTTCTATATCTCGGTCCACTTAATAGGTATCCAGCGGACTATCCCTTCCCCCATCATATTAAGTAAGCTCTATAACCCAGCTCGTTAATCTTCTCGGTGTGGATAATTCCTGTTTCATCAAGGTCATAGGTTAAACCTGTGCCTCGTTTGAAAGTAATCTGGAACAAAACTTGCTGTATCCCTCCCCTTAGATCCCGGCAACCGGTCGCGAGGGGCCCATGACACCGACCTTTATCAAAAGCAATGCTGCCGCCCAGCTCACCATGGCCGTCGAGGTGATGGATGAGCAGGGCACGATGAACACCCGCCAAATCGCCTGTGAGCGGCCACTGACGGTCTACCTCAACTGGAAGGAGATCGTAACACTGATGACGCTGGGGGCCCGCCCCGAGGCGCTGGTGTTGGGTTATCTGAAAAATCAGGGTTTTATCGAGGATATTGCAGCCATAGAGTCGGTGATCGTCGATTGGGAGAGTGAGGCCGCCGCCGTGGTGAGCAGCCAGCAGGCAGCCGATCTCGACAAGTCGCTGGAGAAGAAGACGGTCACCTCCGGCTGCGGTCAGGGCACCATGTATGGCAGCGTGATGAAGAAGCTCGAAGGGGTGGTTTTGGCGGCGCCCGAGCTTAAACAGAGCACCCTCTACGCCCTGCTCAAGGCGCTGTCGGCTCATAACGAAACCTACAAGATGGCCGGTGCCGTCCATGGCTGCGCCATCTGTCGCGGCAGCGAAATTCTCTCCTTTGTCGAGGATGTGGGGCGCCACAATGCGGTGGATACCCTGGCGGGCGAGCTCTGGATGCGCGGCGAGAGTGGCCACGACAAGATCTTCTACACCACCGGGCGGCTTACCTCGGAGATGGTGATCAAGGTGGCGCAGATGGGTATTCCGGTGCTGCTGTCGCGCTCCGGCGTCACCCAGATGGGACTGGATCTGGCCCGCCAGCTCGGCATCACCATGATTGCCCGCGCCAAGGGGCGCCATTTCGAGGTATTCAGCGGCCACAACCATATGGTGCTGGACGAGAAGCCGCCGGTGCTGGCGCCCAGTCCGGCCGGTCGCGGGATGCGGGATTAAGTCATGAACGAGTTTATGAACGTGAAGCAGGTGGCGGAATACCTCGATCTCAACGAGAAGAAGGTCTACCAGCTCGCCAACGAGGCGCGCATCCCCGCCACCAAGGCGACCGGCAAGTGGCTGTTTCCCCGCTCCCTGCTCGACCGCTGGCTGCTCGGCAGTTGCCACGAGGGGGTGATGAACGACCGGCTGCTGCTGGCGGGCTCGGACGACGTGCTGCTCCACTACGCCAGCAGCCGCTTGGCCCAGCAGCTCGGCACCCAGGCACTGGTGGGCTACACCCCGTGCGGCACCCGTCAGGGGCTGGCGATGCTGGCACGCGGCCATGTGGATCTCTGCGCCATCCACTGGGGGCAGGCCGAGGAGGCCCACCTGCGCCACCCGGCGCTGGTGCAGCAGTATCAGGGCCACCGGCAATGGGTGATCGTTCATGGATTCAGGCGGGTGCAGGGGTTGGTGCTGCGGCAAGGGCTGCAACCCAAGGAGGCGAAAGAGGCACTCGACTGGCGCTGGGCCATGCGTCAGGAGGGGGCTGGCAGCCAGCGCGCTCTGCAGGAGTGGCTGCAAACCCAGGGGGAGTCGCTGACCCGGCTGGAGCGCACCCTCGAGGTCAACAGCGAGCGGGAGCTGGCCGCCGCCATCAGCCGTGGCGATGCGGATGTCGGGCCCGGCGCCCAGAGCACAGCCACCGAGTTTGGCCTCGGCTTTATGCCGCTGTCGCAGGAGTGCTTCGATCTGGTGATGCCGCAGGGGGTCTTCTTTCGCACCCTGCTGCAACAGCTGATCGGCTGGCTGCAATCCCCCGAGGGGCGCGAGCTGGCGGTTCGCCTCGGCGGCTATGACCTGACCCAAAGCGGCAAGCTAGTGTGGAGTCCGCAGTAAATAACCACTCACCTACAGACAAAACAGCCCGCAACCATGTTGACGGGCTGTTTTTATAACGGGCCTTTTTATAACAGCCTCAATCGCTTGTCTCACGCCCCTCGGCATTGAGGGCGATGCGCCACCCTTCCAGTTTCGTAGGCTCGCTGCCGCTGGGCAGCAGGGCGTGGCTGCGCAGCCGCACGGTAAAGCAGCTCCCCTGCCCCGGGGTGGAGTCCACCAAGAGCTCCCCACCCCAGCGACTGATGATGCGGTGACTCAGGGCCAGCCCCAGCCCGGTGCCGGTGGCGCGGGTGGTGAAGAAGGGGTCGAAGATCTTGTCGATAATGGCCGCCTCGATGCCGCTACCGTTGTCGATCACCCGCACCTCGGCCCCGCGCAGCTGATCCAGTTCATCGACCCAGTCGCGGCTCTCGACCCGGATCTCCCCCTGCTCCCCCAGCGCGTGGCTGGCGTTGACCAAGAGGTTTATCAGCACCTGCAACAGCTGCTGGCGATCCGCCTCGATGGGCTGCTGGGCCCTGAGATCGGCCACCAGCTCCACCTGCTGCTGGCGCAGGGCGGAGCGCACCAGCGTCAGGCTCTCCTCGATGATGGGGTTGAGGTGCTGCCACACAGGCGCCGTCTCGTAATCGCCGGGGCGCGAATATTGCAGCAGGCTGCGGGTGATGGCACGAATGCGCTCGATCTGGGCCAGCACCAGCGCCAGCTCCTCGCTGACCGGCTCGGCCGCCTCCCCCAGCTCCAGCTTCATCAGCTCCACATTGCCGAGGATCACCGCCAAGGGGTTGTTGATCTCGTGGGCCACCCCGGCGGAGAGCTTGCCGAGGGCCGCCAGCTTCTCGCTGATCAGCAACTGCTGGCGCGCCTCGGTCAGCATATGGATATGATCTTCCAGCTCGGCGGTCTTGAGCTCGAGACTTTGGGTACGCTCGGCCACCTTCTGCTCCAGCTCGTCGGCGCTGCGAGCCATCTGCTGCTGATGCGCTTCTTGCCTGTCCAGCATTGCGTCGAACTGGCGACCGAGTTGGGCCAGCTCGTGGTCGGGATCGAGGGCCAGCGGGCCGATGCGAGCCGACTCCCCGGCCTGCACCTGCCGCACCACCTTGTGCATCCGCTCGATGGGGGAGAAGAGATCCCGCGCGCCGCGATAGACCAGCAGGCCGGAGAGCAGCAACAGCAGCACTACGCCGGAACCCAGCTCCACCAGATTGGTGAGGTAGGTGCGGATAATGGGCCACTCGAGAAAGCCCACATAGAGCATGCCGAGCCGCTCGCCCCTGGCTCCCAGCAGCGGCTCGTAGCCAGAGACATACCAGGCGTCGTGGACGAAGGCGCGGTCAACCCACATCTCCCCCCGCCCCAGCACCTGCTCGCGCACTGGCGGCGAGACCCGGGTACCCACCGCCCGGCCCACCTGACGGCTGCTGCTGACCGGCACATTGGTGCTCACCCGCAGATCGTCGAGAAACAGGGTAACGGTGCCGACGCTGCCATCCGGCAGGGTATTTTTGGCAAACACCTGCCCCTTGAGCTCATCCACCAGCCGGGTGCTGCCGTTGACAAGCTCGCCCCCCTCCAGCACGGCCCAAAGGGAGCCGTCTCGGCCCATCACCGGCGTCAGTGAGAGGCTGATCAGCCCCCGGTCCTCCACCACCCTGGTGCCATCCCGCTGCCACAGCACAGCCCGCTTGGCCAGTTGCGGGGAGAGGGCGAGCATCTCCTGCTGTGACCAGACCACGAAGTGACTGACGCTGCGCCCGGCCGTGAGGGCGGCCCGCTCCTGCGCCGTCAGCTGATCCAGCTCGGGGCCACGGCGCAAGCGCAGAAAATCGAGACCATAGTTGGCCGCCAGCGGCATCACCCAGTCATGCAACTGATCCGGCGATTCCCGCAGCCGAAGCTGAAAGGCCCAGGCATCGCGCAGATGCTCGAGATGCTCAGTCTGGCGCTGCTGCTGCACCGTGATGGCGTGGTGGGCCACCCCGAGATCGCTGCGCACCGTGGTGAGCAGGTTCTGCCAGCTGTAGGTGAGGGTCCAGTAGAGGGTGAGCGCGATCATGCCCACCAGGGTGAGCATGATGGGTACCGAGGTGAGCAGCAGCAGGCGCCAGCGCACCTTGGTGCGTACGCAACGGGGCAACAGGGCACGCATGCAGCGGGAGAGCAGGGTCAGTTTCATCGCCACCCCATCCGATCAGCCTTCCTCATTCGATGGCCCACTCCTTGAATTTGCGATCCAGCGTCTTGCGCGCCACCCCGAGCACCCGGGAGGCGGCAGACTTGTTGCCATCATGGCTCGCCACCACCTGCAGGATGTGGGCTTTTTCCACCTCCGCCAGCGGCCACGCCAGCGGATAACCCTCCTCGCTCGTGCCCTGTTCGGCAGGCTTGCTGCTCTGCCAGTAATCCGCCGGGGGCTTGCCCAGCAGCAGGCAGCGCTCGATGAGGTTGCGCAGCTCCCGCACGTTGCCGGGCCAGGGGTAGGCCTGCATCACTACCACATCCTCGTGGGTCCAGCTCAAGGAGCCCATCCCCATCTCGGCGGTGAGCTGGCGGGTAAAGTGGTGTACCAGCGCGGGGATATCGTCGATCCGCTCCCGCAACGGGGCCACCGGCAGCGCCACCACGTTGAGGCGATAGAAGAGATCTTCGCGAAAGCGGCCCGCCTCCACCTCGGCCTTGAGGTTGCGGTTGGTGGCGGCGACGATGCGCACATCCACCGCCAATTCGCGCTCGGCCCCCACCGGGCGGATGGCCTTCTGCTCCAGCGCCCGCAGCAACGAGGCCTGCATGGCGAGCGGCATTTCGCCGATCTCGTCGAGAAACAGGGTACCCTGATGGGCGACCCGGAACAGGCCGTCGCGCCCCTTGCGGGCGCCGGTAAAGGCCCCCTGCACGTGGCCAAACAGCTCGCTTTCCAGCAGCTCCGGCGCGATGGAAGCGCAGTTGAGGGGCACAAAGGCCCCCATCCGGCCGGAGAGTTGATGCAGGGCGCGGGCCACCAGCTCCTTGCCGGTGCCGGACTCCCCCTCCACCAATACGGCGGCATTGGAGGGGGCTACTCTGGCGATGAGCGTCTTGAGCTCGCGGGTCTTGGCACTGTCGCCAATCAGGGTGGGCGGGAAGAGCTTGCTCACCTCCCGGCGCAGCAGCAGGTTCTCCCGCTCCATCTGGCGGCGCTCGATGACTCTGTCCACCGCCTGCACCATCTGATCGAGGTTGAATGGCTTGAGGATAAAGTCGCTGGCGCCGAGGCGCAGCGCCTTGAGGGCGGTCTCCATATCGCCAAAACCGGTCATGAAGATAATGTCGCTGCGGCGAGTGGCCGGGTCGATGGCTTCGTGCCACTCGATGCCGGAGCGCCCCGGCAGCCGGATGTCGGCAATGATAAGGTCGAAGTGAAGGCGGCAGCGCAGGGCTTCCGCCTCCTCCACGCTGGCGGCAGTCTCAATCTGGGCGAAGCGCTTGGCCAGCGCCTTGGCCAGAAAGCTGCGCATGCCGGGCTCATCGTCAACGATAAGCAGGGAGAGGGCAGACCAGCGGCTGGGAGGGAGTGTCATGGAAAAAAGTACCTCGGATGCACGTACGGTCGGTGAATGTCCCGATAACCGGAACCTTAGTGGGACATTTTGTCCTTACCGTATCAAAAGCACCAACACCAATTATTAAAAGCGATAACAAGCTCACCTAATTGATTCTAATAAGCTTCTGTTTTTAAACGGCAAACCGTGAATACAGCGGCAAAGGAACGGTTTGGCACCCTGCTTGCTTACTCTTGCCCTCTCCTCAGCCACCCTGAAAAAGTTGCATCACGATGACGATAAAAACCAGCCTCAAACGTTTTGCCCTCTCCCTCGCCACCAGCCTGCTGATCGCCGGTGCTGCCCACGCCGAAGCGGATACTAATGCCACAAAAGCGCCGATCCGCCTCGCCACCACCACCAGCACCGAGCAGTCCGGTCTGCTGGGCTGGTTGCTGCCTCAGTTCACCAAGGAGACCGGTTATCCGGTGCAGGTGATGGCGGCCGGTACCGGCCAGAGCCTGAAGATGGGCGAGAACGGCGACGCGGATCTGGTGATGACCCACGCACCGTCTGCCGAGAAGAAGTTCGTTGATGCGGGCTTTGGCATCGAGCCGGTGCACCTGATGTACAACGACTTCGTCATCGTTGGCCCGGCGAAAGATCCGGCGGGTCTCGGCAAACTGCACGACGCGGCCAAGGGGCTGCAAGCCATCAAGGAGCAGGGCCAGATCTTTATCTCCCGCGGTGACGAGTCCGGCACCCACATCAAGGAGAAGACCCTGTGGCAGGCCGCTGACGTCAAACCCGAGTTTGCCGGTTACAAATCCATCGGCCAGGGGATGGGCCCCACCCTGACCATGGCCTCGGAGCTGGGTGCCTACACCCTGACCGACCGCGGCACCTGGCTCGCCTACCAGAGCAAGCTGGATCTCGCCGTGCTGCTGGAGGGTGACAAGCGCCTGTTCAACCCCTATCAGGTGATCCTGGTCAACCCCAAGCGCTACCCGGATCTCAACACCGAAGGGGCCCGCACCCTGAAAAACTGGCTGGTCTCCGAGCATGGCCAGAAGCTGATCGGTGACTTCAAGGTGGCGGGTCAGGCACTGTTTGTAGCGGATGCCAACGGGAAATAATGGCAACCCTGACCCCTGCGATGACCTTGCTGGCCCTCCCCCGGTTCGCTGAGGGAGGTGCCTGATGCCGACCCTGCTCGACACTACGTTGGCTGCCCTCGCCCTGCTGTTCAGTGGTGACACTGAACTGTGGCAGGTGGTGGGGGTCTCCTTCTCCGTCTCCTGCATCGCTCTGCTGCTGGTGCTGCTGCCCGCCTTGCTGCTGGGCTTTGCCCTGGCCTATCTGCCGCTGCCCGGCCGCTGGCTCTGGCTCTCCTGCATCAATACCCTGCAATCGGTGCCGACCGTGGTGATTGGCCTCTTGCTCTACATGCTGCTGTCGCGGGCCGGCCCCTTTGGCGACTGGAAGCTGCTCTTTACCCAGCAGGCGATGGTGGTAGGGCAGATGCTGATCGCCTTTCCGGTGATCGCCACCATGGCTCACGCGGCGTTTGTTCAGAGCGATCGGCGCGCCTGGGAAACCGCCCTGACCCTGGGGGTCTCCTGGCCCAAGGCGCTGATCGGCCTGATGCACGAGTGCCGCTTTGGCCTGCTGGCCGCCATCATCGGCGCCTTTAGCCGCATCGTCACCGAGGTGGGCTGCTCCATGATGGTGGGGGGCAATATCCTGCACTTTACCCGCAATATCCCCACCGCCATCGCGCTGGAGACCCAGAAAGGGGCCTTCACCCAGGGGGTGGCGCTCGGCATAGTGCTGCTCACCCTCGCCCTCTTGCTCAACCTGCTGCTGACGGCCTGTCGCGGCCACAGCTATCTGAAGAACTGACCATGCCCCCACTGTGTATCAACAGGAGTACCCCATGGCCCTGACCGCCCACCAGCTGACGATGCGCTTTGGCGAGCGCCAGCTGTTCGAGATTGACCGGCTCGCCATCGCACCGGGGGATGCCATCTGGCTGCATGGAGCCAACGGGGTGGGCAAGACCACCTTGCTCAAAATCCTGGCGGGGCTGCTGGCACCCACCCGCGGCCACACCAATCTGCCGGGGCGCTGGCAACAGCGGCTCAACCGGCTGCTCAAGCGGGATCTGGGGCCGGGCCGGGTCACCTATCTGCACCAGACCCCCTATCTGTTCGATCGCACGGTGCACGACAACGTGGCCTGGGCGCTCGATAAACAGCTCGGCAGCGAGATCCGGGTGTTCGAGGCGCTGCGCCGGGTCGAGCTGGAGGGACTGGCGCGGGAGCACATCAGCATTCTCTCGGGTGGCGAACGGCAACGGCTGGCGATGGCCCGCGCCTGGGCGCTGCAACCTGCTTTTCTGCTGATGGATGAGCCCACCGCCAATCTGGACACACATTCGGTTGCCCTGATGGCCGCATTGGCGCAAGATCTGCGGGAACATGGCAGCGGCCTGGTCGTCATCAGCCACCAGAGCAACGCCCTGACCGACCTGTGCGAGCGGCAATGGACCCTCGCCCGTGGCCAGCTGCAAGAGACGACCCCTTTAAAAATCATCGAGCGACATGACTTCAAAAAGCGACAGCCACTCTGATCCCGTTGCCGTATCAGCAGTGATCCTGGCAGGAGGCCGCGCCACCCGGATGGGAGGCGAAGACAAGGGATGGGTAGCACTGGCGGGACGCCCTCTTATCGACCACGTTCTGGCACGGCTGCGCCCCCAGGTGGATGAGGTGCTGATCAACGCCAACCGCAGTCAGGCCCGCTATCAGGCGCTGGCCCCGGTAATCAGCGATGACAACAACGACTATCTCGGCCCGCTGGCGGGCATGCAGGCTGGCCTTGCCGCCGCCCGTCACGACTGGGTGCTGTTTGTCCCCTGCGATGGCCCCGCCCTGCCGCTGGATCTGATGAGCCGCTTTCGCGCCGCCCTGACCCCGGATACCGAGCTGGTAGTGGCCCACGATGGCGACTGGTTGCAACCCGTGGTGGCCCTGCTGCACAAATCCCTGCTCCCCTCCCTCACCGCTGCGCTGGCAGAGGGGGAGCGCAAAATCGATATCTGGTTTGCCCGCCACAATATGGCGGTGGTGAGCTTTGCCGATCAGCCGGATGCCTTTATCAATCTCAACAGCCCTGCCGAGCTGGCCGCCTACGAGGCCCGTCTGCTCGCCCCGGCTATCGACCCCCAACAAGGAGTCACCTCATGACCCCGGCCCCCACTCTTCCCCTGCTCGGCTTCGCCGCCTGGAGCGGCACCGGCAAGACCACCTTGCTGGAGCAGTTGATCCCCATGCTGGTGGATCGCGGCCTGCGCATCGGGGTGCTCAAGCACGCCCACCACGACTTTGATATCGACCAGCCGGGCAAAGACAGCTACCGCCTGCGCAAGGCGGGTGCCAAGCAGATGATGGTGGCTTCCCGCCGCCGCCATGCGCGCATTACTGAAACAACGCACGGCGAAACGGAACTGGCCGAAGCCGATTTTCGCCAGCTGCTGGCCAGCTTCGATCAGACAGAGCTCGACCTGCTCTTGGTCGAGGGGTTCAAGCACGAGCACTTCCCGAAAATCGAGCTGCACCGCGCCGAGATTGGCAAGCCGCTGCTCTTCCCCGAAGACAGCGACATCATCGCGCTGGCCAGCGATCAGCCCCAACAAAGTGGCGAACAACAGCAGACAAGCCTGCCCCGCCTCGATATCAACGATCTGGCGGCTATCGCCGACTTCGTCTGCCGCTGGCTTGACGGCTGCCAGAGCAAGGAGCCTGAAGCAGGCAAGGGCTTTCTCTCTGTCGAGGCGGCCCGCAACGCCATTCTGGCAGCCCTCACCCCGAGCACTGCCTGCAGCGACAAACCGTTGGCCCAATGCCACGGCGCCGTGCTGGCCGCCGATCTGATAAGCCCCATCAATGTGCCCCCCCACGCCAACTCGGCGATGGATGGCATTGGCCTTCGCAGCGACGATCTCGCCACCGGTCGCTGGCAACTGGTGGGGGAAGTGCTGGCGGGCCAACAGCGCCACGAGCCAGTGCTGGCCGGTCAGGCGGTGCAGATCATGACTGGCGCCCCGCTCCCCCCCGGTGTGGATACCGTGGTGATGCGGGAAGAGACGCTGATTGAAGGTGAGTGGGTCACCGTCACCGCCCCAATCCGGGCAGGGCAGAATGTGCGCTTCGCCGGGGAAGATCTCGCCAAAGGTGCGGTCGCCATCCCGGCCGGTACCTGGCTTGGCGCCCCCCAGCTGGGGCTGGCGGCATCACTCGGTCAAGCCAGTCTCACAGTGCGCACCCCGCTGAAAGTGGCGCTGTTCAGTACCGGTGACGAGGTGCAGGCGCCGGGCGAGCAGCTCGCCCCCGGCCATATCTTCGACAGCAACCGCTTCACCCTGATAGCCCTTATCCGCGCCGCCGGTTGCGAGGTGATGGACCTTGGCATCATTCCCGATGACAAGACTATTCTGCGCCAGCAGCTGGAGCAGGCCGCCGCCAGCGCCGATCTGGTGCTGAGCTCGGGCGGGGTCTCCGTGGGCAACGCCGACTTTATCAAGCTGGTGCTGGCAGAGCTGGGCCAGATCGATTTCTGGCGCATCCAGATGCGCCCGGGCCGCCCGCTCGCCTTTGGCAAGCTGGGGCAGACCCCCTTCTTCGGCCTGCCGGGCAATCCGGTGGCGGCGATGATCTGCGTGCTGCAGTTTGTCGAGCCCGCCATAGCTCGCTTGCAGGGCAAGCTGTGGCAGCCGCTGCGCCTCTCGGCACTGGCGGACGAGAAGATGAAGAGCCGCCCGGGGCGCACCGAGTTTCTGCGCGGCATCTTCCATCAGGACCGTAACGGCCAGCTGCGGGTGCGCACCACAGGGCCACAGGGCTCGGGCATTCTCAGCTCCATGGCCGATGCCAACTGCCTGATCGAAATCGTACCGGACCAACCCTGGATCGCCGTTGGCGAGCGGGTCTGGATCCACCCCCTGCAGGGACGACTGGCCTAAATCCCGACGGGGCGTCGGCCGGATGCACGGCGCCCCGTCACCCACCTGACAGGAGGCAGACCGTGCGTCTTGATGCCCCCCTCTCCCGACTCGATCTGCTGGTCTATGGCCGCTACCGGATCGTCCATGGCCTGCGCATTGCGCTCGCCTTTATGCTCACCTTTCTGCTGACCCGCGAGCTGAAACTGCCGGAGAGCACCTGGCCGCTGATAACCTTGGTGGTGGTGATGGGCCCCATCTCGTTTTGGGGCAATGTGCTCTCCCGTGCCCTGCAGCGGGTGGTGGGCACCATCTTCGGCGCCAGTTGCGGGGTGGTAGCGCTCTATCTCGAGATCTACTCGCTACCGCTTACCCTGATCTGGTGTGGGTGCATCATGTTCCTCTGCGGCTATCTGGCCCTCGGCAAGCGCCCCTATGTGGGGCTGCTGATCGGCATCACCCTGGGAGTCACCATGGGGGCCATGCCGGGGGACATAGAGACAGCTCTGTGGCGCAGTGCCGACGTGATACTGGGCTCCCTGCTGGCGCTGCTCTTTTGCAGCATCTACCCCCAGCGGGCCTACAGCCACTGGCGGCTGCAATTGCACCAGATCCTGCAGCAGTCGGGGCGGCTCTATCACACCCACCTCTCCCCCAATGTGCTGGAGCGCCCGCGCCTCAAACACAATCTCTCCCAGCTGTTGGCGCAGACCGGCAAACTGCGGGCCCTGCTGGCCCCGGCGGCCAAGGAGACACGCCACAGCGTCGCCCTGTTTGATGCGGTGCAGGTCACCATGCGCAATACCCTCTGCACTCTTGAGATGCTGGCCAACACCTACTGGAACGATCGGGAGAGCCACTTCCTGATGCAGAGCACGGCTGCGCTGCAAGCCTGCCATCTGGCCACCGAGGAGGCGATCAACCAGCTTGCCCTGATGATGCAAACCGGCGATGGTCGCGGGGCCGATGCCGCCATCGCCCGCCTGCACGAGGTGGCGACCCAGGTATCGCTGCCGCCCAACGCAGAGGCGGCCATCAATGGCTACCTCTGGCTCAACGTGCAACTGACCGAGCAGCTCACCCACCTACGCCGCCTGCTGGGGCTGATCCTCACCCCGCCCCATCGCAAGCAGCCGGACTAGACCCAATGCAAAACGCCCCGCAGTTGCGGGGCGTTTTGCTGTCTGACTGGCCGTTTGGGCCATGAAGGCAGCAAATCTTAACTGGCATTGGCCAGCGGCTGCTCGGTGGTGAGGTAGAGGGAGAAATCCTGAATACCCGCCTGCAGGGCGGCAAAACAGTCGGGGTCTATAGCGGTGCCCAGATTCTCCGCCATCATCTCCAGCGCCTGCGGCACAGGGATGGCGCCGCGATAGGGGCGCTTGGCGGTGATGGCATCGAAGATGTCGGCTGTGGTAATGATGCGCGTCTCAAGGGTAATCTCGTTCCCCTTCAGCCCCTTGGGGTAGCCCTTGCCATCGAGCCGCTCATGGTGGGCGCCCGCCACTTGTGCCAGCTCCTCGAAGGCGCCGATGCGGCTCAGGATCTCCTCGGTGTAGGCGGCATGCATCTGCACCGCCGCCCACTCCTGCGCATCGAGCTTGCCCGGCTTGTCGAGAATGGCGTTGCTCACCCCGAGCTTGCCTACATCATGGAGCAGGGCGCCCCGCTTGAGCCAGCGTCGACGCGGCTCGGACAACCCCATCTGGGTGGCAAGAATGTCGGTATAGAGCGCAACCCTGCCGCTGTGACCCGCGGTGTAGGGACTTTTGGAGTCCACCACCTGCCCGAAGGCCGCCGCGATTTCGTCCAGATAATCTTCATCCAGCGCTACCTCCCCTTGCCCGGCCGGGTGGACCAGCACCCACTCGGTCAGTCGGGGATCGGCCAGTCCTTGCCAGAACTCTTCGTCGGCCAGCGCTTCAAATTCCCGAACCAGTGCCGGATCAAACCAGCTGCCGCTGCGCTCGCGCAGCTCCTTGAGCGCCGCATCCGGACCTGCGGCCGCGTGAAATACATCCACCACCTGACAGAGCAGGGCAATGCGCGAAAAGAGCGGGATCGCCTCGCCAGCCAGTTGCAGGGGCCGACCTTTGCCATTCCAGTGTTCATCGAGGGAGAGAATGCCATCGGCCACCTCGTCACTGAAACGCAGCTGGCGAGCGATATCCGCCCCCCGATGACAGCGGGTCTGGATCAGTTCGTTGGCAATCTGGTCGCCGTTGCGAAAGATATGAAACAGGCTGCGAAAACGTCCCAGCAGATCCGCCTGCAAGCCGGTGTGGCCCAGCACAAAGTTGACTACCTCGGAGAGGGAGCCATCCACCAGTTTGAAATCGCGTTTGAAGTGAAGATCGTCGGTGAGATAGAGCTCGCAGATGCGGGCAGCATTGCTGCTGCACCCAAGATCCTTAAGCAGGAGCGTGTAGTAGAGATCATGGCACAGCCGGGCGTCCAGTCCCAGCCGCTCCCCCAGACGGGAACCTATCCAGCAGCAGCGAATGCAGTGTCCTCTTGGTTGCCCCTCGGTCATATCGAGCGCATGACTGAGGGAACCAATCAACTCCGCCAATCGCAATCCATTCACCGTCATAGTCTACTCCCTTAGACATCATGGCGATTTTGCCAGCAGATTAGGTATACCCCATCTGAAGCTGGATCGATCTGGATTCAGTTGAATTTAGGCAGCAGCCTTCCCCTGATTCGCCCGCTCTTCCAGCTCTGCGCGGCTCAGGGTAGAGACAAAGCGGCCATCGAAGTAGATATCCATCAACTCGCCACGCTTCTCGCCACGCATCATGCTGCGGCGGCCATCCAGATAGTGCACCTCCATCTGGGCGGTATGCTCGTCCGGGTAGCTGATCTCCACCTCGCGCACCCCTTGTGGCAGCATGGCCAGCGGCACCTTCTTGAGGGCCGGATCCAGATGCTGGTTCACCTTGATCACCGGATTGGCCTTCATGTCCACCACAGCCGGAGATTTGCCGGTGATGGGGTTCTTGCCAGACCAGAACTCGATGGTATTGAACACAAACAGGTCAGCGGTCGCGGCCAGACCGTAAACAGGGGAGAGCAGCATAAAAACCCCGGCACGACCGTAGCGGTTATCCACTACGCTCAGGTTGCCCTTGGTGACCATGCCGGAAAGCCCCATCTGCCCCATACAGCCGCCCAGACCCATGCTCGCGACCATAACCAGCAGGGCCATTGCCCGCCCCTTCTGTTGTAATGCCATCGTGTTCTGTTCCTGCTCTGAAATAAATGAGGCGACAAGCCTAATCAAGGGGCCAGAAGAGGACAATTCACAATGGCGGGACGATACAGGAGGGGTTCAGATTGGGGCACTGACTGCTCAAATATGAGTCAATGCCCCGGCATGACAGGAAGTCAGGGGGTTCAGATGGCCAGATCAGAGACGGTGCTGGAGACGTTGTTCGCCTCCCGGCGGATGTCGCTCATCACCTCGTTCACCTCACCCACCTGCTGTTTACCCAGCTCGGCGCTGCTGGCGACGTCGGACATCTCGGAGGTGACCTTGGCGGTCAGCTCCCGGTTGTTCTGTACCACCTTGGCGATCTCGTCGGTAGAGAGAGACGTGCGGGCCGCCAGCTGGCGAACCTCGTCAGCCACCACCGCAAACCCACGACCCTGATCCCCCGCCCGCGCCGCCTCAATGGCCGCATTAAGGGCCAGCAGATTGGTCTGATCGGCGATGCTGCTGATGGTGGAGACGATCGCCTCGATGCTGCGCGACTGCTCGTTGAGCTGGTTGATAAGGCCGATACTGTGAGTCAGCTGGCTGGCAATCAGGCTGGAGGTATCGACCACCGAGGAGAGCAGACCCGCGCCACGCTCGGCGCAGTTCAGGGTCTCCCGGGCCGCATCGTGGGCCAGCATGGCCGCTTCCCGCACCGCATCGCTCTTGTTGATCCGCTCGGTAATATCGCTTGCGAACTTGATCACCTTCACCACCCGGCGGTTGTCATCCAGGATAGGGTTGTAGGTTGCCTCCAGCCACACCTTGCTACCGTGACTGTTCTGACGACAGAAGAGACCGGACTTGAACTGACCACGGCCCAGCTCATCCCAGAAGTGGGGCTGGTCTCGATAGAACTGATCGTCGCAGAAGATGCGGTGATGCTTGCCCTGCACCTGAGCCAGGGTATAGCCCATGGTATGGAGGAAATTACCATTCGCTGCAATCACATCCCCGCCGGGGGTGAACTCGATGACCGCCAGCGACCGATCCAGCGCCGTCACCACCGCCTGCTGGCTGAGCAGTTGCAGGTGGTGCTCGGTAATATCGGCCGCGATCTTGATCACCTTGGTCACCACGCCCCGCAACTTGACCGGAAAATAGGTCGCTTCCAGCCAGATCGCCTCGCCCCGTTTGTTGAAGCGCTGGAACACCCCGGTACGGGAGCGCCCCTGCTTCAGGTCCGCCCAAAACTGCTGATAGTCGCTGCTCTGGGCATAGAGCTTGTCGCAAAAGATACGGTGATGCTGGCCGATAACCTCGGGCGCACTGAAGCCCACCACGTTGAGAAAGAGATCATTGGCGGCCAGCACAGTGCCATCCGGCGTAAAGGTGATGGTCGCCACGCTGCCGTGCACTGCGTCAAAAAATCCCTGCTGTTCCAGAAGTTGATCCTGGCACTGCTGCAACTCGGCTTTCAGTTTGCTATTGAACATCGAAACGTATCCTCCAGACTGGCACCCACCATGGCCAAACCACGCAGTGGATCAATAAGATAATGGTGGCGTGCTCCATCAGCATAGTTGGCGGCGTTGCCGCGATCCCATCTGACGCCATATTTATTGCTGTAAATCAAATTCACCGACCAAGCACCACTCATGAAGAGCTGCAACCCTTACTCCACCACCGGTTGCCACTCCAGATAGGCCGGATTGGCGACAAAGCCGATCCGCTCATAGAGAGGGCGCCCCTGCTCGCTGGCATGGAGCCACACCTTGCCCAGCTGACGCGAGCTGGCGAAGGCTGTAATGGCATCGAGCAGCGCCGTGGCGATCCCCTGCTGGCGCCATTGTGGCCGCGTATACATGTTGAGCAGATACCCCTCCATCCCCGCCAGATTGCCGAGATAAGGTGGCCGTTCAAACAATACCAGCGTCCCGGCCGCCACGATCTGTTTGCCGCCATCCTGCGTATCGGCCTCAGCCAGCCAGGATAAAGCACTCTCTTCACTCATCGCCCGGGTGAAATAGTCAAGGGTGGCCTGCCACAAGGCCGGGTCTGCCTGCGGCGTCAACAGCTCACCGACCTCACAAAACAGCTCCATGCGCAGCGCCACAATTGCGGGAATATCTGCGGCCCTTGCCTGACGAATAATCATTGGCTGCTCCTTTTCTCTCATGGGAAATTTCGCCGGCCGTCATTATGACAAAGAGCGCCTTGTGGCGCTCTTTGTGATTGGGGAAATCACTGATAAATCAATGGTTGCGACGTGTCAGCCAGTGATCCAGGCTCAGCACACCACCGCCCCAGATGGTCAGGGTCAGCAACATCCAGCCCCACAACTGGTGATCGTAAAAGCCGCCCGCCCAGAGGGTCGGATAGGAGATCACCGCCATGATATTGAAGCCAAACAGCAGCAAGGCGGCCGGGCGGGTAAAAAGCCCCGCCAGCAGGAAGAGCGGCAGCAGCAGCTCGGTCGCCGTACCCAGATAAGCAGCCCACAACCAGGGCAGCAGGGGCACCTGATACTCGGATTCAAACAGATAGAGGGTGGAATCCCACGCCGTCAGCTTGAGCCAGCCTGAAGTGATAAAAACCGACGCGACCCAAAGCCGCGCCAGCAACAGCACACCGGTACTGCTCCAGCGCGGCAAATCACCACTTGAGCTGGCCAGCGCCAGCCATTTGTTTGCCATCATGGCATTACCTCCATATCCACCAGCAGACCAAGGGTTATCAGGCGAGTGAGATGTTCACTGGCCGCAGGGTCGGCCGCAAGCAGATCGACCAGCGCCGTACCAGCGAGACATCCCTGTAGCAGCGCCCACTCACCAGCCGTCAGGGGCAAGGGGGCAACCCGGCAATCCGGCTGTTTCTTCAATGCCAACCAGACGGGGGCATCAAGCACCTCCACCGCTTCACCACCGTGCAGCGCCATCTGCCACAGGGCCAGCACCGGATAATCGCTGGCAACCAGCAGCAGATCCGTGGCTGGAAACAGCCGCAGCCGCTCCCATTGTTGCGGCGATAATGCGGCCAGACGCTCGGCTGGCCAGCAGCGTGATTCCAGTGGCAGCAGACTGGCACGCTCAAGCTGCCATTCGAACTGCGCCAGCGCCTCCAGCCAGGGTAACTCGGCCGTGGTTGGCAAGCGGGCCAACCATTGGCCAAATCCGGCGCCATAGTGCATGACGCTCCCTTCCCTGAGCGGCTCGGCCAATACGAAGCCACGGGCCGCCGCTGCAAAAAAGTCATCCCCGACCATAGCCTTGACGGCGGGATAACTGCTCGCCAGCACCTCGCCAAGGCTCAGGATGAAATGGTTGCGATAGACCTGCAGCACAGATTCGGCAGAAAAGAGCCGGGAGCTGATGTGAGGGGCAATGGCGTCAGGCGCCCCCAGCAAACCATCGGCAAAGTGCTGTTGCAGCTGTGCCAGTTCAGCCATGGGCCACCTCCCGTGGCGCACTCATGGCGCACGCCTCATCCAGAATGGCGCCAGCCTGCGCCGCCTCTGCCAGCAAGACCGGCAGCGGCGGGATCTCGAGGTCCCACTCAATCAGGGTGGGAATGGCCTGCTTGCGGCAGATCTGGCGATAGAGTTCCCAGACCGGCTCCACCACAGGGGCGCTGTGGGTATCGATATAGAGGGAGCCTTCCGGCAGCTGCTTCTCGGTATAACCGGCCAGATGGATCTCCCCGACGGTGGCGAGATCGATCGCCGCCAGATACTCATCGCTAGAGAAACCGTGATTGAAGGCACTGACATAGAGATTGTTGAGGTCGAGCAGGATGCCGCACTCGCTGCGCTGCTGCAGCTCGGCCAGAAATTCCCACTCGCTCATCTCCCCGGCCAGTTGCAGATAGGAGGAGGGATTTTCAATCAGCATGCGGCAACCCAGGGTCTGTTGTACCTGCTGGATCTTGTCGCTCATGTTGCGCAGGGAGGCGCGGGTATAGGGCACCGGTAGCAGATCGTTGAAATAACGCCCGCCAATGCTGCCCCAGCTGAGATGTTCGGAGATCCGTACCGGTTTGATCGCCGCGGCCAGTGTCGACAACTGCTGCAGATGGTGCGGATCGAGCGGGTCGGCAGAACCAAGGGACATGCCAACGCCGTGAAGACTGACGGGGTAGTGTTGCGCCAGTTCGGCTAGCACCTGAAAACCCTGGCTGTGCCGTTCGAAGTAATTTTCACTGTGCACCTCCAACCAACCGACTGCCGGCAGGGTTTGCCGGATCTCATCGTAATGGGGAGTGCGTAATCCGATACCAATCAAAGGGTTCATCGCAAGACTCGCTTTCGCCAATCAGAGAAGATGCAGGGGGCGACCCGTTGGCCATCCCCTGCCCGATGTCTCTTACTTGGGTTGCAGCGAACCGCCGACCAGCTTCTCGCACAGCCCTTTGGGCATCACCACAAAGGCATCACCCTGAGCATCTTCCTTGGCAGTACCGGCGCAGGAGCTGCTCTTGGTCGCACAGTCATTCTTGCTGGCCTTGACCACGCCGTAGCACTTCTCCTTTTCATCGGCAGCCATTGCTGGTGCCGCGATAAATTGGGCGCCCAGCGCCAGCAGACCGGTCATGGCGGAGGCGATAGCAGTGCTTTTTTTAACATTCATGTTCATGTTCCTTTTGATGTCGTTGGATGTTGCTGATATCCCCGATTTGTCGCAACCGGGGACCTGCAATAGAACCGGCAAACGGGATATTCCCTTTCAAAAAAACACAAAAAGAGTTAAAAAATCCAAAGGCAGACACTCAATCAATTGATTTTAAACAGCTATTTCATCATTGAAAATTTCTCGACGACCACCCATTTATGAACAAGAAAAGTGCCATATGGTGCTTTCACCCCGTTAATCTTTTTCACTGCTTCCATCAAAAGAGATGTGTCAGACATAAAGAATCCCCGCCAACAGACAGGGCTGAATGCAACTTGCAAGAAACAATAAATCAACAAGCGGGGGGGGGGGAGGTTGGGAGCCAGGAGTTGCGGCAAGCAGATAGAAAAAGAGACAGCTTTGGCTGTCTCTTTTTGCACATGGTGCGAATGGGGTTTAGTAGAAGATCCGCTCGCCACGCTCGCTCATTTTGAGCCACACCGGTTTGGTGCTGGTTTTATTCCAGATCCGGTGCAGATAGCTGTAGAAGCGGGCACGATCGCTGCGAAACAGCATCACGGGGAAAGCCAGAATGCCCACCAGCAATACATAAATGCGACGAAGAATAATCTGAGTCAGGGAAAAGGGATGAAACATGATGTAACTCCTTACTGGTAAGACCACTGAACAAAGATTACCCCACTCCATGTAGGATTACTACATCACTAACGCATTTTTTTATAAAAAAATGGTGAAAAACGGGAAATACTGAAAACGGGTTACGTCATTAACCAACAGTTAACAAACTTGCGAAAATCGTGCGCTTTGCCACAGTTATCAGGGGAAAAACATGCAGTAGGGAGACACGCATGAAACTGCCGGAAGTGGCACTGCTGGTGCTGATGGTTGCCCTGACACGGGCACAACTGGAGGAGTGGCAACTGAATCGGGAAGATGCCATCGTGCTGGCCGAACGGGGCGTGCCCACCGTCAGCCTGTGGCAATGCGGCACACTGAAGCAACGGATTGCGGATCTCAACCAGCACAGTGCCGAGGTGCAGTTTCAATATCGGGGGCAAAACATGGCGGATGTGAGCCACTATCTCGAGCGCGAGTGGAAACAGGCTGGCTGCGAACAGTTACTGGTACAGCAAGGATACTGACCAAGGCTCAGACTCGAAGAGTGATGATTGAGATAAACAGAGAAAAGATGGAGGCACGTTCCGGAGTCGAACCGGACTAAACGGATTTGCAATCCGCTGCATAACCGCTTTGCTAACGCGCCATGCTGACAAGACTGATTGTCTTGAAAGTGAGTTCCATCGTTGGTGCGATGGAAAATTGGAGCGGGAAACGAGACTCGAACTCGCGACCCCGACCTTGGCAAGGTCGTGCTCTACCAACTGAGCTATTCCCGCGTTACTGCTTTCGTGCCAGTTGCCTGACAACGAGGCGCATTATACGTACCACGAGCGCCAGCACAACCCCTTTTTCGCAATTTAAGCCCTGATGCAAACTGTTTGCTCAGGGTTTAAACGCCTTGCTGCATTTTTCTCCAGCCAGCTGTGACCCACCAAGCGAATTTGGGATAAAGTCGTTGAAATGATTACGCTTTCGTTCGAGACTTGAGCGGCTTAATAACCGGATTCTCAATTGAAAATCACAAGATGAAATGGATCTTCACGCTTCGTGGGCTCAGGCCGCAGTTAATGCTGGCTTTTTTCATGTTGGGCATGGTGCCCTTTTTGGTCATCACCCTCTTCTTCCTATACAGCCACGGCAAGGATCTCACCACCCAGACCTCCAACCATTTGGTCTCCGTCCGTAATATCAAGAAGAGTCAGCTCGAGGATTACTTCAACAACCTCAAAGAGCAGATCATCAACTTCTCCCAGCAGGATTTTGCCGGCAACAGTATCGGCCGTTTCTATGGCTTTACCGGCGCCTTCGAGAAGCTGGGCACCACACCGCAGGAGGCCCGCAGCCGTGCCCAGGCCCGCTATCTGCCAGGCTCCTGGGATCAACTGCGCAAACCGGACAGTCAAGTAGAGATCGAACCCTCCATCACGGCGCTGATCCTCGCCGACGAGATGTATGGCCGGGTGCACCAGCGCTTTCATCGCGGCTATGCCGACATGGTGCGCAAGTCCAACTACAGCGACATCTTTCTGGTGGACCTCAACGGTGATGTGGTCTATTCGGTCACCAAGCACCCTAACTTTGCCACCAATCTGCTCTCCGGCCCCTATCAGGGCAGTGGCTTGGGCCAGACCTTTGCCAAGATCAAACGCCGCCTCGATGGTGGTCAGAAACCGCAGCAGATCTTCGAATTCACCGATTTTGGCCGCAACGAGCTGACTGGGCAGGTGGTCGCCTACATGGCGGCCCCCGTGATGCAATACGACTATGTGCGCGGTGTGGTGATTTTCGAGCTGCTGCCGGACAAGCTCAACCAGATCATGGCGGAGCGGGAGGGGCTGGGCGAGACCGGCGAAACCATCCTGATCGGCCCCGACAAGCGGATGCGCGCCGATGCCTGGCTGGCACCGGAGTTCAGCGTCGAGAACAGCTTCAGCCCCAACTTCCGGCCGCTGCAAACGCCCCTCATCACCAAGACGCTCTCCGGCGAGCAGGGGGTCGGGCTGTTCCACTCCTATCAGGATGACGAGGTGCTGGCCGCCTACACCCAGGTGAAGGTGTTCGATACCGAGTGGGCCTTTATCGCCGAGATCTCCACCCGGGAAGCCTATGCCCCGATCCGCCAACTGGAAACCCTGGTGATTGTGCTGGGTGCGGGCTCGGTACTGCTGCTGATCCTCTTCTCCCGCTGGCTCTCCCACTCCATCACGGCGCCGCTGCGATCCCTGACCGAAGCAGCCGAGCAGGTGGCCGACGGCGCGCTGGATCACCCCATCGCCATCGAGCGCACCGGCGATGATATCGACCGGCTGGCCGAGGCGTTTCGCCATATGCAGCGCTCGGTGAAGGACAAGATCGAACTGATCGAACAGCAGACCCAGGAGCTGCAACAGCAGGTCAAGCTGACCCACAAGCAGAACCTCAGCTTACAGCAGGCAGACAAGCTCAAGGATGAACTGCTGGCCAACACCTCCCACGAGCTGCGTACCCCCATTCACGGCATCAAGGGGATGGCCGAGTCGATGCTCGCCAGCCAGCAGGATTTGACCGAAGGGCAGCAAAAGCAGCTCGGCCTCATCATCAAGAGCGCCGATGGTCTGGCCCGTCTGGTGGACGATCTGCTGGACTACCACCAGATGCGCTACGGCCAGCTGGAGATCCACTCACAACCCGTCTCATCAAAAGGGGTTATCCGGCTGGTGCTGAACCTCTGCCAGCATCTGGTGCAGGCCAAACCCCTCACTCTGGTGGATATCAGCCCGGCCGAACTGCCGCCGGTGCTGGCCGATGAGCAGCGGCTCGAACAGGTGCTCTACAACCTGGTGGGCAACGCCATCAAGTACACGCCGCAGGGCAAGGTGGTGCTCAGCGCCATCGTCGAGAACAACTTTCTGCGCATCAAGGTCACCGACACCGGCATCGGCATCGCCCCCGATCATCTGGAACATATCTTCGAGCCACTGGTGCAGATGAGCCCGGAGGTAAGCAAGCAGGGGGCCGGCCTTGGCCTCTCCATCACCCGCCAGCTGGTGCACCTGATGGGGGGCGAGCTGTTCGTCGAGAGCGAGCCGAGCGTCGGATCTACCTTCGCCTTTACCCTACCTCTTGCCACCGGCAAAGCGGCCAATCTGACCCTCGACAGCCGCCAGATCGAGCATCAGCTGGTGCGCCAGCAACCGCTGATCCTGCCGGACTGGGAGAGCGACGATCTGCCCCCTCCCCCCGAGGATGCGCCACTCATTCTGGTGGTGGATGACGAGCCCATCAACCTGCACATCCTGCGCCATCTGTTGCAACCCTGCGGCTACCGCATCCTGCCCAGCAGTGACGGCCACGATGCGCTGGCCAAGCTGGCCGAGGAGCCGGTGGACCTCATCCTGCTCGATGTGATGATGCCGACCCTTTCCGGTTTTGACGTCTGCCGTCGCCTGCGCCAGCAGCACCCGAAAGATATGCTGCCGGTGCTGCTGCTCACCGCCCTCAACCAGCCCAAGGATATCGAGGAGGGCTTCGGGGCCGGTGCCAACGACTATCTGGTCAAACCCTTCTGCAAGGAAGAGCTGTTTGCCCGGGTCAAGGCACTGCTGGAGGCCAAGGCCGGACGCGCCTCGCTGGTAGAGAACCGGCTATTGAAGCAGGAGATCGAACATCGCCTCACCCTGCAGGATCGGCTGCATCAGGATCAGCAGCGCCTGCTGGCCCTGCTCGGCGAAGGGGCCGACCCCATGATCTTTATCGACGAGCAGGGCACAGTGCTGTTTGCCTCCCGGGTACTGGCGCGCCTGCTGGGACAGGAGCCGGAAGCCATGGAGGGGCAGCCCCTCAATGAGTGGCTCGCCACCCCGCTGCAACAGCAGTGGCCCGACCTTGCCAGCGAGCGGGAACACAATCTGGAGTTTCTGGTGGCCGGGCAAAAAGATGTGCTCAACGCCCGTGCCCTGCCCATCGCGCTAGGGGGACAGGCCGCTTTCGCCCTCACTCTGAGTACCGAGCTGCGTCAGGATGAGAACCGGGTAATGGCGCTGGAGAACGCCCTCAAGAACCTCTCGCGGCAAGCCATCATCGAAGATGAACAGCTGCTGGGCGAGCTGAGCCGCCTGGGTGGCGAGTTCCGTTCGCTGGCCGACGACCTCATTCGCCAGCAGGATGACGAGCCGCTGCGCCGTGCGCTGGTAGAGACCATGCAGCTCACCTTGGATGCCTGGCAGCAGGGGACCGGCAAGGGCAAAATCGTGCTGGCAGAGAAGAGCAAGCTGTGGCGGGTCTATATGGACAGATCCAGCCCGCAGACCCGCACCCTCGACAAATACCTGAGTCTGGACACCCTGCCCAAGTCGCCACGCTGGAAGACGGTAGTGGCCACCACCGAGTATGTGCTGGGCCACTGCCCGCTCAATGACCACCAGCGCCACCAGTTGCAGCACAGCGCCCAGACCCTGCGTCAACTCGCCAACCGCAAACCGTGACACGGCGCCCTAAACGGGCGCCGGATCACAATTGGCAATCTGGTTTCTTTTTATGCAAAACAAAGCCTCGCACAACCCTGAAACCGAGAGCAGATCCAATTCACAAATTTGTCATATACACCATTTTCAGAGCCACTTTCTACGCGAGAGCAAATAACGCAAACCAATGATTCTAAACAGATAAAAAAGCATTTTGACGAGATTGACGTAACACCGTCAATTTTTACGAAAACAACGAAATCAATAGTTGTTGTTTTCCTGTTAATTCTGGTTTGCTTAGGGCGTTGGAAAACAGAACGACAAAGGTTAGACACCTGACCAACACAGAGGGCCGATTTCATCAGCATGCGAAACCGGTGCTCACACAAAACAAGGCGAACCCTCGGGAATGCCAAAAAATAAGAAAGGAAAACATATGCTTGCCAAAGTATCCAAAATCTCTACCGCTGTAATGCTGGGAACCATGATGCTTGCCGGTGCCGCCGGTAACGCCATGGCCGCAGAAAACAAAACCGTGCTGACCATGGTCGCACAGCAGGAAACCGCCTGGGTCAAGAACTTCAACCCCTTCCTGCAAGCGGGCTTGCTGCACACCACCCGTCACTTCATCTATGAGCCGCTGGTGATCTTCAACGATATGCAAGGGGGCAAACCCGTCTATCGTCTGGCCACCAACTATGCGTTCAGCGATGACCTGAAATCCGTCACCTTCGATCTGCGTGACGGCGTGAAGTGGTCTGACGGCGAAGCCTTTGATGCCGATGACATCATCTTCTCCTTCAATCTGGTCAAGGCCAACAAGGCGCTGGATGAGCGCTCAATCTGGACCCAGATCAAGAGCGTCGAGAAGCTGGCCCCCAACAAGGTCAAATTCGACCTGACCGAGGTCAACACCAACGTGGTGAACGATCTGGTGCTGGTACCTATCGTGCCGGAGCATCAGTGGAAATCGGTGAAAGATCCGGTTGCCTTCACCAACGACAAGCCGGTTGGTACTGGCCCCTTCACCGAAGTGGACAACTTCTCCGCCCAGCTCTACACCCAGTGCCGCAACCCGCACTACTGGGATAACGCCAACCTTGCTATCGACTGTCTGCGTATGCCGCAGATGGCCACCAACGACCAGGTGCTGGCTGCTGTCATGAAAGGTGACATCGACTGGTTCGGCTCCTTCGTGCCGGATATCGAGCGCCTCTACGTCGGCAACGATCCGAAGAACAACAAATACTGGTTCCCGGCCTCTGGTACCGTGGCGTTCAACGTCAACTTCCAGACCAAGAACCCGGGCAATAACGAAGCCTTCAACGACATCAACTTCCGCCGCGCCTTCTCCATGGCGATGGACCGCCAGTCCATGGTGGATATCGCAGGCTACGGCTACCCCACCGTCAACGAGTACCCGTCAGGTCTGGGCAAAGCCTTTGACTCCTGGAACAACCCGGAAGTGGACAAGAAGTACGGCAAGTACAACAAGTTCGATCTGGAAGGGGCCAAGGCCCTGCTGAAAGAGGCAGGCTACAAGGATTGTGACGGCGACAAGTTCCTCGACACCCCGAGCTGCAAAAAGATCGAGTTCAAGGTTCTGGTGCCGAACGGCTGGACCGACTGGGTCAACACAGTTCAGATTGGTGTAGAAGGGCTGCAGGCGCTGGGCCTGAACGCCAAGACCGCAACCCCGGAAGCAACCGTCTGGACCGAGAACCTGATCACCGGTGACTTCGATGTCGCCCTGCAGGGTTACTTTGCCGGTGCCAACCCGCACAAGTACTTCGAGACCGCGTTCCACTCCCGCAACATGGGTGACCGTGGCAACCGCTTCGCCGCGCCCCGTTACAAGGACCCCGAGCTCGACAAGCTGATCGATGACTTCACCCAGACCGCCGATGCGACCAAGCAGAAGGAGATCATGTTCGCCATCCAGGATCGTGTTGGTGCCAACCAGACCATCATTCCGGTCTTCAACAACCCGACCTGGTACGAGTACAGCACCAAGCGCTTCAACGGCTGGTTCAGTGCTGATAACCCGGTAGCCAAACCTCAGCTCCACCCGGACACCCCTGAGCGACTGCTGCACGTGTTGTCCCTCAAGCCAAACAGCTAAACAATCCTGGCCCCCTGCGGGGGGCCATCTTCCCCGTTAACCCCTTTCTTGCCCGGCACCGCCGGGGTTGGGGTCGCTATACCCGACGCGGGGCAGACTTGCAGTAAAAGGTACTATCATGGGATTCATACTGAGACGCTTTTCCTTCTATCTGGTTGCCTTTTTGGTAGCCGCCACCATCAACTTCCTGTTACCCCGTGCCATGCCAGGGGATCCTGTCTCCGTGATGTTTGCCCGCGCTGGCGCCATGATGGAACCCGCCGCCCTGGAAGCCCTCAAAGCCACCTTCGGCTTTGTCGACGGCCCCATCGGCACCCAGTTTCTCACCTATGTGAAGAGTGTCTTCACCTGGGATCTCGGCACCTCGGTGCGTTTCTACCCGCAGCAGGTCTCTGACGTGCTGGGCCGTGCCATCGGCTGGACCCTGTTTCTGGTCGGCACCTCCACCATCCTGAGCTTCTCCATCGGTTCCATCGTCGGCATCTTCGCCGCCTGGTATCGCGGCGGCCGGATGGACAGCATTCTCTCCCCGCTCACCCTGGTGATGCAGGCCATTCCGCCGGTGGTGGTCTCCCTGCTCGCCCTGTTCCTGTTCGGGGTCAGCCTCGAGTGGCTGCCCATCGGCTATGCCTACAGCCCGGAGATCAAGGCTGACTGGGGCTGGGAGCACATCAAGAGCATCATGACTCACGCCATCATGCCGGTGCTGACCCTGGCCGTGGTACAGGTGGGGGGCTTTCTTATCACCATGCGCAACAACATGATCAACCTGCTGGGCGAGGATTACATCACCATGGCCAAGGCCAAGGGGCTCTCCAGCAACCGGGTGATCTTCAACTACGGCGCCCGCAACGCCATTCTGCCCAGCGTCACCGCCCTCTCCATGGCGCTCGGCTTCGTCATCGGTGGCTCCCTCATCACCGAAGTGATCTTCAACTATCCCGGCCTGGGCCTGACCCTCTATCAGGGCATTCTGGCCCGCGACTACCCGCTCATTCAGGGGCAGCTGCTCATCATGACCATCACCATGCTCAGCTTCAACTTCCTGGCCGACGTGCTCTACGTCTTCCTGGATCCCCGTCTGCGTACAGGAGGCAAATAAGATGCGTATGCCGACCATTCTCAAGATCCTGCTGGGCAACAAGAAGGCTGCCTGTGGCCTCGCCATCGTGGTTGCCTTCGTACTGATGGCCATCTTTGCCCCCATTCTGGCCAGCAACGAGCCGACCAAACGGGTGGCTCGCCCGCACCAGCCGCCCAGTGCCGAGTTCGTGATGGGTTCAACCCGCATGGGCCACGACATCTGGGCCCAGTTCACCAACGGCGCCCGTATTTCGCTGCTGGTGGGCTTCAGCGCAGGCCTGCTGGTCTGCACCCTCGCCGTCGCCATCGGCATCACTGCCGGTTACTTCGGGGGTCTGGTGGATGAATGCCTCACCTTCCTGATGAACGTGGTGCTGGTGATCCCCAACCTCCCCTTGCTACTGGTGCTGGCGAGCTTTATCGGGGAGGCGTCACCGGCGGTGATTGCCGTGATAATAGGGTTGACCTCGTGGGCCTATGGCGCGCGGGTCATCCGTGCACAGACCCTGGCCCTGCGCGAGAAGGAGTTCGTCATCGCCGCCGAAGTGTTGGGCGAGCCGGCCTGGCGCATCATTCTGGTGGAGATCCTGCCCAACCTCATCTCCATCATCGGGGTGAGCTTCATCGGCTCCATCATCTACGCCATCGTCACCGAAGCGACCCTGGAGTTCCTGGGGCTTGGCGACCCGACCGTGGTGAGCTGGGGCATCATGCTCTACAACGCCCAGACCTCCAGTGCCATTCTGGTCGGCGCCTGGTGGGAGATCCTGGCCCCCTGCTTCGCCATCGCCACCCTGGGTGCCGGTTTGGCTCTGCTCAACTTCGCCATCGACGAGATTGCCAACCCGCAGCTGCGCTCCCACAAAGGGCTCAACCGCTGGAAGAAACTCGCGGCCCCGGTCACCACTCCGGTTGCCACAGCACAGGAGAAGACAGCATGAACAAGCATCCCCTGCTGTCAGTACGCAATCTTTGCGTCGATTACATCACCGAAAATGGCGACGTGCGCGCCGTCAACTCGGTGAGCTTCGATATCAGACAAGGCGAGATCTTCGGTCTCGCCGGTGAGTCGGGCTGCGGCAAATCCACCGTCGCCTTCTCGGTGGCCCGGCTGCACAAGCCGCCCGCCTACATCAGCGGTGGCGAGATCCTGTTCAAGGGGGAGAATATCCTCCACTACAACGACGAACGGTTGCGCTCCTACCGCTGGCAACAGGTGTCGGTGGTGTTCCAGTCCGCCATGAACGCCCTGAACCCTGTGTTGCGGATGGAGGAGCAGTTCTGCGACGTGCTGCTGGCCCACAACCCCGGCATGACCCGTTACGAGGCGATCAAGCGCGCTCAGGAGCTGCTCACTATCGTCGATATCCACCCGAGCCGGCTCAAGGATTACCCGCACCAGTTCTCCGGCGGCATGCGCCAGCGGCTGGTGATTGCCATCGCCATGGCGCTCAACCCCGAGCTGCTCATCATGGATGAGCCAACCACGGCGCTCGATGTGGTGGTACAACGGGAGATCCTGCAGAAGGTCTATGCCCTGAAAGAGAAGTTTAACTTCTCCATTCTGTTCATCACCCACGACCTCTCCCTGATGGTGGAGTTCTGCGATCGCATCGGCATCATGTATGCCGGTGAACTGGTGGAGGTCGCCCCCTCCAAGGCGATCCTGACCGCGCCGCTGCATCCCTATACCAGAGGGCTCGGCAACTCCTTCCCGCCCCTGCACGGGCCGAAGAAGGTGCTGGAGGGGATCCCGGGCACCCCGCTCAACCTGCTGGAGGTGCCGGTCGGCTGCCGCTTTCAGGCCCGCTGCGGCAAGGGGCACGATCGCTGCCGTCAGGAGTACACCAGATTGGCCGAGATCCGCCCCGGGCAACAGACCGCCTGCCACCTCTATGAGGAGCAGGGACTGCAACAAGATTCCGTGATCTATCTGGACAAGGCCGCTGGCTGTTAAGGATGTCTGTCATGCAAATCGCCAAAACCGATGCACCCATCATCGAAGTCCAGCACCTCTACAAGGACTTCCCCATCAACTCCAATGCCATCAAGAGTGGCAAGATGCGGGCGCTCTCCGACATCACCTTCAACCTGCACCGGGGCCGCGCCCTGGCGGTGGTCGGGGAGTCGGGCTCCGGCAAGAGCACCATCGCCAAGATCATCGCCAAGATGTACAAGCTCAGTGCCGGGCGCATCCTCTATCGCGGCCACGATCTGGAGGAGTTCAACAAGGGCACAGCCCTGCTGGACTATCGCCAGAGCGTGCAGATGGTGTGGCAAGATCCGTTCGGTTCGCTCAACCCGACCCACACCATTTATCACCACATCGCCCGTCCCCTGCTGCTGCACAGCAAGGTGCTCGACAAAAAAGAGCTGCCCGACATGGTCTACGCCCTGCTGGAGAAGGTGGGGCTCACCCCCGCCAAAGCAACGGCGGCCAAGTATCCGCACCAGCTCTCCGGCGGCCAGCGCCAGCGGGTCAACATCGCCCGCAATCTGGCGGTGGAGGCGGAAGTGGTGCTGGCGGACGAGCCCACCTCCATGCTCGACGTCTCCATTCGCATCGGCATCCTCAACCTGATGGAGCAGATGAAGAACGAGCTCGGCGTCTCCATGCTCTACATCACCCACGACATCGCCACCGCCCGCTATGTGGCGGAAGATCTGGCTGTCATGTATGTGGGGCACATGGTGGAGTGGGGTGAGGTGGACGAGATACTCCATCACCCGCAGCACCCCTACACCCAACTGCTTATCTCGGCGGTGCCCGACCCGGAGAAGAGCATCCATGCCGAACTGGAGGGTGGCCGCAAGGGGGAGATCCCGCTCTGGACGCCGGAATCCTGCGGTTGCCCCTTTGCCGGGCGTTGCAATCAGGCGATGCCCCGCTGCAAGGAGGCGCTGCCCCCCATCACCAAGCTTGCCGACAACCACTTCGTGCGCTGCTACCTCTACGAGTGAGGGTGAGCCTTAGACCGGCCGGACAACCCTGTCCGGCCATGCCTCGATACGGGGCGGCCACAGCCCCGTGATGTGCCTCACCGCCCGGCGGTGAACCACAGGAGTAATACCTTGATGGAACTCTTGATCAATCAGGTGGGCTACGAGTGCGACGGACACAAGGTCGCCCTGTTGCAAGCCTACCCCGCCCCTGATCTCGGCGGCTATGTCAGGCTGCAACGCCTCGATGATGGCCAGATCCTGTTTGAAACCCCGCTGCAACCGGCTGGCAGCGTTCCAGGCTGGCAAGGCCGCGCTTACTGGCGTGCCGACTTCTCCGCCTTCAAGGAGCCCGGCCACTATCGGCTGGAGGCGATCACTGCCCAAGGCATTGTCCGCTCGACCCGCTTTGCCATCGGCCAGGATCTGCTGGCCAGCCGCTGCCTCTCGGACGTCATTCACTACTTCAAGGGGCAGCGCGCCAGCGGCACCTTCGATCGGGCCGACCGCAGCGCCCGCCTGTTTGGCACCGACCAGCACAAAGATGTGCACGGCGGCTGGTTCGATGCCAGCGGCGACATGAGCAAGTACCTGAGCCACCTCTCCTACGCCAACTACCTCAACCCCCAGCAGACCCCCATGGTGGTGTGGGCTCTGCTCAAGTGCCGCGAACTGCTGGCCCCGCGCCGCGATATCGACGGGGTGAACCTCTGCAAGCGGCTCAATGACGAGGCGCTGCACGGCGCCGATTTCCTCTGCCGGATGCAGGATGAGTCGGGCTTCTTCTTCATGACCCTGTTCGACAAGTGGAGCAAGGACCCTGCCCAGCGCGAGCTGTGCGCCTATGCTACCCAACAGGGGATCAAATCCGCCAACTGGCAGGCGGGTTTTCGCCAAGGGGGCGGCATGGCCATCGCCGCGCTGGCCCGCGCCGCCCGCGAGAGCGTCAGTGGCGACTTCGATGCCAGCCGCTACGCCGAGGCCGCCAAACGCGGCTACCTGCATCTGCGTGAACACAACCTCTCCTATCTGGATGACGGGGTCGAAAACATCATCGACGACTACTGCGCCCTGCTCGCGGCGGTAGAGCTGACCCGCACCTTCGGCTCCGAGTGGCTGAATGAGGCGAGAGCCCGCGCCAGCAAGCTCTGCGCCCGCCAGCGCCCCCATCCTGAGCTGGGTCACTACTGGTCGGCCAACGAGGATGGCTCGCGCCCCTACTATCACGCCGCCGAGGCGGGCCTGCCGGTGCTGGCGCTGCTGGAATATCTGGGCGTAGAGCCGGAGCAGGAGCACAAGGCCCAAGCACAAACCGTGGTGGAACAGGCGCTGGCCGCCGAGCTGGCGCTCTGCGCCCGCGCGAGCAACCCCTTCTCCCTTGCCCGCCAATATGTGAAAGGGGTGGATGAAGCGCCGCGCGTCAGCTTCTTTATGCCCCACAACAACGAGTCCGGTTACTGGTGGCAGGGGGAGAACGCCCGCCTCGCGTCTCTGGCGACCATGGCCTTTGCTGGCGCCCGCCACTTCCCCCGCCAGAGCCAGCCGCTGCTCACTTATGGCCAGCGCCAACTCGACTGGATCCTCGGGCAGAACCCCTTCAACGCCTGCATGCTGGCGGGCCACGGCATCAACAACCCCGCCTATACCGCCGGGTATCCCAATGCGCAGGGGGGCATCTGCAACGGCATCACCGCCGGGTTCGATGACGAAAACGACGTAGCTTTTATTCCGGAGGAGTACAAGGATCGGCTGGATCAGAACTGGCGCTGGGGCGAGCAGTGGATCCCCCACGCTGCCTGGTTTGCCCTTGCCATCACCTGGCTGAATGCGCGGGGAAATGGAGGTCGCCATGATTGAGTTCTGGGTCGGCGTCGATGGCGGGGGCACCCACACCCGCGCCCGCATTCGGGATCGGGCGGGCAAACTGCTCGGAGAGGGGCGCGCGGCCGGCTCCAATCTGGAGCTGGGCATCCCCCATGCCCACGCCAATGTGCTGGCCGCCATCGCCAGCGCCCGCCTTGCCGCCGGGATCTCTATCGAGAGTGAACAGCAGATGGGGGTCGGGCTGGCGCTCGCCTCCGCCGAGCTGGCCGACTGCTATCACGCCCTGCTCGAGATGCCCTTCCCCTTTGCCAGCGTCAGGCTCACCTCCGATGCATTCGGTGCCTGCCTCGGCGCCTTTGGCGGCCGTGAGGGGGCCATTCTGATCGCAGGTACCGGCTCGGTGGGGCTGGTCTATCAGGAGGGGCAGATCCGCACCTGTTCCGGCCGCGGCTTCCCCATTTCAGACATAGGCAGCGGCGCCTGGTTGGGGCTGCGCGCTATCCAGCAATCCCTGCTCTGCCACGACGGCATTCTGCCCCCCAGCACCCTCGCAATCCGCCTGATGGATCGCTTCAAGCGGGATCAGGCCGAGGTGGTACGCTGGGCCGCCCGCGCCATTCCGGCGGACTATGGCCACTTTGCCCCCTGGGTGTTCGATGCCGCCAGCGATGGTGACGAGCTCGCCAATCAGCTGCTGGACGAAACCTGCGAGCAGCTGCAGATCCTGCTGGAGGGAATGACCCAGCTCGGAGCCAGACAGATCGCCCTGCTGGGGGGGATTGGCACCCGCCTCGCTCCCCGTCTCGGCCAGCTCAACCTGATCCCCCCCCAGGCAGATGCGCTCGATGGCGCCATCCTGTTTGCCCAATCAGAGGATTTTCCATGTCTACACCCCTGATCCACACCCAGGTCGCCCGACGTGACGGCGAGGATGTCTGGTTCACCTTCACCCTCTCCCGCATGCCTGATACCAAGTGGAAGCTGCACTTCTGTCTGGCTCGCCATATCGACCCCGACTCCTTGCACGGAGGCGAGCTGGAGCGCCAGAGCGGCAGCTACAAGGTGATTGTCCCGAACGCTGGCAGCAGCGAGCTGCGCTTTTGCTGCCGCCAGACGCCCATCAAGAAGCTCTCCGACATGCCGCAGGGCTTCTTTCTCAGCCTGCCGGAGGCGACCACGGGTGCTCAGCTGCTGCCGGTGACACTGGCCGCTCAGGATCTTGGACTGGAAAACCCGCCGGTAACCCGCCCCGACCTGCCGGATGTCGAGTCCCTGCCCGGCATGGTGCCGCAACCGGCCCATCTGGTGCTGCTGGAGGGGAACTTCCGGCTGGCAGAGCGGGCTCATGTCAGCGCCCCCCGCGATATGCCGAAGCTGCTTGCCCACTTCAACAAGCTGACGTCGCTGGCACTGGAGCAGGATCACGACGCAGAAATTCGGCTGACCGAGGCCAGACTGGCCCCCGAAGCCTACCAACTGACCATCACGCCGCAGGAGGTGGTAATTGCCGCCGCCGACGAAGCGGGTTGGCGTCATGGGCTGGTGACTCTGGCCCAGTGGTATCTGCAACATGGGGAGAGCCTGCCCTGCGTCACGCTGGAGGATGCCCCGCGCTTTGGCTTTCGCGGCATTTTTCTCGACTGCGCCCGCCACTTCCACACTCCGGCAACCATCAAGCGCCTGCTCAAGCTGATGAGCCTCTACAAGTTCAACCGCTTCCACTGGCATCTGACTGATGACGAGGGGTGGCGACTCGAGATCAAGGCCTTCCCGGAGCTGACCGACGTGGGTGCCTGGCGCGGCCACGATCTGGCGATCGGCCCCCAGCTCAGCGGCGGTGCCGAACCCTATGGCGGCTACTACACCCAGAGCGAGGTGAAGGAGCTGGTGAGCTATGCCAGTGAGCTCGGCATCACCGTCATTCCCGAGATCGACATTCCGGGCCACTGCCACGCCGCCATCAAGGCGCTGCCCGAGTTGCTGATCGAAACGGCGGATCACTCCCGCTACCGCTCGGTTCAGCATTTCGATGACAACGTGCTCAACCCCGCCCTGCCCGGCACCTACCGCTTCCTGGAGGCGGTGCTGGACGAGGTGTGCGAGCTCTTCCCCGGTCCGCAGATCCACATGGGGGGTGACGAGGTGCCGACCGGGGTCTGGACCGACAGCCCCGCCTGCCAGCAGCTGATGGTCGAGCAGGGCTACGCCGACTGCCGCGAGCTGCAGGGCCATCTGCTGCGCCACTGCCAGCGCTATCTGGCCGCCAGAGGCAAACAGATGATCGGCTGGGAGGAGATCCTGCATGGCGACAAGGTGAGCCGCAAAGCGGCCATCTGTGCCTGGACCAGCTTTCAGGCGGGGCTGGATGCTGCCGCCGCGGGTTATCCTGTGGTGATGGCGCCCGCCCAGTTCCTCTATCTCGATCTCGCCTGGAGCGCCGATATTCATGAACCCGGCCTCTACTGGGCGGGTACCCTCAATCTGGAGCAGATCTACTCGTGTGACCCTGCCCCAGCCGATTTCCATGCCAACGATAACATCCTCGGGGTGCTGAGCCCCTTGTGGTCAGAATTGATCACCAGCCGTGATCGTCTCGACTACATGTTGTTCCCGCGTATGCTGGCCACGGCCGAGGTGGCCTGGAGCGATCCCGCCCACAAGGGCTGGGAGCACTTCGCCGCCCGCCTGCCGGGCCAGCTGCAGATCCTCGATCAGTTGCAGGTGCGCTACCGGATGCCACAGAGGTAATGTTGTCTCTACTTTGGCGGCCTATCGGCCGCCTTTTTTACGATTAGCCAACAAAACATCAACTTCCCCCTACCATTCATCCGCCATTATTGGCAAAATCCAGCCCCCAATGAAGCTGGTCTGTCTCCTGCTGGCGCGAGCCTGCGGCCACCTCCAGATCTGCCACAATAACAACGACAACATTATCAACAAGAACATCGGAGCGTATTCCTATGGCCCGCAGAGATGTCCATACCCTGGATAGCGAAGTGGAGTTTCCTGCCGACGTACAACTGGTCTCCACCACTGACCTACGCGGGGTGATCACTTATGCCAATCCGGCTTTTTGCACCATCGCCGGCTATAGCGCCGACGAGCTGGTCGGTCACAACCACAATCTGGTACGCCACCCCGACATGCCCAAGGCCGCCTTCGCCGATCTCTGGGCCCGCCTCAAGGAGGGCAAACCCTGGCGCGGCATCGTCAAAAATCGCTGCAAGGATGGCCGCTACTACTGGGTAGATGCCTACGTCACCCCCATCTACGAAAGCAACAAGATCAGCGGCTACCAGTCGGTACGCTGCAAGCCCGAGCCCCAATTCAAGCGCATCGCCGCTCAGACCTACCAAGCCCTGCTCAAGGCCGAGCGCGGCAACAGCAGCAACCTCCCCTCTCTTGCCAGAGTGCGCACCCCGGCCATTACCCTGCTGCTGCTCGGCATGATGGGCTGGGCCTTCGCCAACCAAGGGGCCATGACCGTCCTGCTGATGCTGCTGCCCCTGTTGCTTCTTGGCGGAACCTACTGGCGCGAGCTCTTTGCCCTACCCCACTATCTGCAGCAACTGGGCCGTGAATATGACAGTCTGACCCGACTGGTCTACTCCGGTGACAACCCCGGCGCCATTGCCGATTTTCATATTAAAATGCTGCAGGCTCGCATCCGAACCGTGTTGGGGCGGATCAACGATGCCACGGCACCTCTGCAAACCCTGGCCATCAATCTGAAGCAGGCCTCTCATCAAGCCTGTCTCGATATCAACGAGCAAGATGCCCAGACCCAGCAGATGGCTACGGCTATGACTCAGATGGCCAGCACGGCCCACGAGATCGCCCGCAACATTCAGGACTCCAACGGTCAGGTCAACGAAGCTCGCAATCGTTGTGAACAAACCAACCAGCAGTTGAACCAGACCGAGCAACAGATCGAACAGCTCGCCAAACAGGCAGAGCTGGCGTTCAACTCGGCGGTAGAGCTCGCCAGTGAATCCGAACGGATTGGCAGTGTCATGGGCGAGATCCAGGGCATCGCCGAGCAGACTAACCTGCTGGCCCTCAACGCGGCCATCGAAGCCGCTCGCGCCGGGGAGCAGGGCCGTGGTTTTGCGGTGGTCGCCGACGAGGTGCGTACCCTGTCGACCCGCACCCACAAGGCGACCGAGCAGATCCAGGGCAGCATCAAGCAGATCCAGCACACTCTGGGACGCTGGAAGGGGATGATGCAGGAGAACCTGCAACAAACCCGCGCATGTGCCGAGATGACCCGCCAGGGCGCCAGCAGCCTCCATACCGTGCTGGCAGAGATAGAGCTGGTCACCGAACACTCCACCCAGATCGCCACCGCTGCAGAGCAGCAACAAGCGGTCGTGGAGGAGATCAGCCGCAGCATCCACCAGATCTCCGAGTACTCCCACGCCAACAGTCAGAAGATGCTGGATGTCGATCACTCCAGTCAGGCTCTGCTGGAACGGGCCAAGCAACTGAAGGGGCTTAGCCAGACCTTCGGCTGAATCATTGCCAGCCCCATGACAGAAGCGTCACAATGGCGCTTCTGCTGTTTTTGACGAATCGGGTCTATGAGCATTGAACCAAGTCCATCCCCATTGAACAAAACGGCCCGTATCGAAGCGATCATCGCCCTGATCCCGGCAGGCCGGGTGGTCAGTTACGGTCAGGTGGCCGATCTGGCGGGGTTGCCCGGACGGGCAAGACTGGTGGGCAAGGTGCTGCGGGAAACCGACAAGGTACTGCCGTGGCATCGGGTGCTGGGCGCAGCGGGCACCATCTCGTTACCGAAAGGATCGCCAGGCTTTGCCGAACAGACGGGACGCCTGCAGCAGGAGGGGGTCGTGGTGATCGGTGGGCGGGTCAGAATGAAGGTGTGGCAATGGCAGCCCGATCTGGCCGAGCTGCTTTTTCTACTGCCGTTTTGAGGGGATCACAGCCGTATCACTCCAGCGGCGCCAGGATCTCGTCGCTGCGCACCTGCACCGGTATGGTCTCATCCGCTCGCTGCAGCAGCACCAACAGGCTCTGCCGGTCAACCTCCAGCACATAGGCAGCCCCTTCCCGGGTCATGCAGCTCATCCCCGGCCGGATCTCGTTAATCTCCATCTCAACCTCCTTGTCTACTTCGCGATTGACGACTGCTGCACTCCTTGCAGCTGTCTCAGTATACCGCTATCCATAAGCAAAGAGGCCCCTTGTCGGGCAATGCTGTTCAGATAAGCACATTTTTGACTGATTACTCATAAATGCGACTTGAGTTGGGGGAGCAAGGCTGTTTCCAGTCGATCTTCCTTCAGCCTTTATCCAGCGTGGCTTGCAATAGAAAGAGGGAGGCATCATGCCTCCCTCATTTTTTAGCCCTGATACTACGTGGACTGGAACTCAAATTCTCTTAAGTGAACAGCATTGCCCTTGTCGGGGCCTCTTTTCATCAGGCCTTTTTAGCCTTTGGCAAACTCTCTTGCCAGGCACCGTTGTCGTAGTGAGCGGTCCAACCGGTCGCCTTGCCGTTAACCTCGCTCATCACGTACTGCTCCTTGGTCTTGCGACTGAAGCGCACGATGGCGGGGTTGCCGTCCGGATCAGTGAGCGGGGCACCGGCCAGATACTTGTGCTTGGCAGAGATGCGATCCTTGAAGCGCTTGAGCTCTTCCACCAGCGGCGCGCGGGTCTCGCGGGATTTGGGGAAGTTGCTGGCAGCCAGGAACAGACCGGCAGCCCCGTCACGCAGCACAAAGTGAGCATCGGACTGGGTGCACTTGAGCTCCGGCAGCGGCACCGGATCCTCTTTCGGCGGCGCGATGTCACCGTTTTTCAGGATCTTGCGGGTGTTCTTGCAGGTCTCGTTGGTGCAGCCCATGTACTTGCCGAAACGGCCGTTCTTAAGCTGCATCTCGGCTCCGCAGCGGTCGCACTCGATGCTCGGCCCTTCGTAGCCCTTGAGCTTGAACTGGCCCTTCTCGATCTCGTAGCCATCGCAATCCGGGTTGCGACCACAGACGTGCAGCTTGCGGCTGTCATCGATGATGTAGGCATCCATCGCTGTACCACAGACGCCGCAGCGGTGCTTGGCGCGCAGCGCTTCGGTTTCCGCCTCTTCACCGTCAGTGGCGGAGACAAACTCGTCGGCAGAGACCAGGTTGATGGTCTTCTTGCAGCGCTCTTTCGGCGGTAGGGCATAGCCGGAGCAGCCAAGGAACACGCCGGTGGTGGCGGTACGAATACCCATCTTGCGGCCGCAATCCGGGCAGTCGATGTCGGTCATCACCATCTGGTTGGCACGCATGCCGCCCTCTTCGGGCACCTTGTCAGCCTTCTCCAGCTCCTGGGTAAACTCGGCGTAGAAGGCGTCCAGCACCTTCTTCCACTCAAGGCTCCCTTCGGCGATGCCATCGAGCTTGTCTTCCATCTTGGCGGTGAACTCGTAGTTCATCAGCTCGACGAAGTTCTCCACCAGACGATCGGTGACAATCTCGCCCATCTTCTCGGCGAAGAAACGGCGGCTCTCGACCCGCACATAACCGCGATCAACGATGGTGGAGATGATGGAGGCGTAGGTAGACGGACGGCCGATGCCGCGTTTTTCCAGCTCGCGCACCAGCGCGGCTTCGGTGAAACGGGCAGGTGGCTTGGTGAAGTGCTGGCGCGGATCCAGCTTGACCAGTTTCAGCACCTCGCCAACGGTCACCGCCGGCAGCTGACTATCTTCGCCCTTGCGACCCATAGGCGGCAGCGCCTTGGTCCAACCGGCGAAGCGCAGGGTACGGCCACGGGCCTTGAGCTCGAACTCACCCGCCTTGACGGTCAGGGTGGAGGAGTCGTACTGAGCCGGGGTCATCTGGCAGGCGACAAACTGACGCCAGATGAGATCGTACAGACGCATGGCATCCGGCTCCATCCCTTCCAGCATCTCGGCCGTGACCAGCACGCTGGAGGGACGGATCGCCTCGTGCGCTTCCTGGGCATTGGCCTTGGCGCCATACAGATTCGGCTCGGCTGGCAGATAGGCCGCGCCATACTGCTCGCCGATATATTCACGCACCGCCTCAACCGCCTCTTTGCTGAGGTTGGTGGAGTCGGTACGCATATAGGTGATGTAACCCGCTTCATAGAGACGCTGGGCCATCATCATGGTCTTCTTGACCCCGAAGCTCAGACGGGTAGAGGCCGCCTGCTGCAGGGTGGAGGTGATAAACGGCGCGGATGGCTTGGAGCCGGTCGGCTTGTCTTCCCGGTTCACCACCTTGTAGTCGACCCCTTCCAGGGCTGCGACAGCGGCAAAGGTCTCGGCCTGGGTCACTGGCTTGAAGTCAGCCCCGTTGCGGCTGACCACTTCCATCCGCAGATCGCTCTTGTCGGCGGTCAGCAGGTCGGCATTGAGATCCCAGAACTCGACCGGAACGAACGCCTTGATTTCGCGCTCTTTATCGACGATGAGACGCACCGCGACAGACTGCACTCGACCGGCGGAGAGACCACGGGCCAGCTTCTTCCACAGCAGCGGGGAAACCATGTAACCCACCACGCGGTCGAGGAAACGACGGGCCTGCTGGGCATTGACGCGGTCAATATTGAGTTCGGACGGCTGGGCGAACGCCTCCTTGATGGCGCTCTTGGTGATTTCGTTAAACACCACGCGCTTGTAGCGGCTGTCGTCGCCACCGATGATCTCGCGCAGGTGCCAGGCGATCGCTTCTCCTTCTCTATCCAAGTCGGTTGCGAGATAGATGGTGTCGGCTTTCTCGGCCAGACTTTGCAACTCGCTGACCACCTTCTCCTTGCCGGGCAAAATCTGGTAATTAGCCTGCCAGCCAGCGGTCGGATTGATACCCATCCGGGCAAACAGGGCCTTGCGATCCTTGGCAGCCTTCTCGGATTCGCTCAACTTGATGCCGCGAATGACAGGTTTCTTGGGCTCGGTGCTGGCGCTGCCGCTGGTGGGCAGATCGCGAACATGACCAACGCTGGATTTCACCACGTAGTCCTTGCCCAGATATTTGTTGATCGTCTTGGCCTTGGCCGGAGACTCCACTATGACCAGTGATTTGCCCATGCTGTAACTATTATCCTCATTGCACCCGACGGGGTTGGTGTGCGGTTTTGTGGGGCTGTATAAGAGATTTGGCGCGAAAAAGCAATCTTGTGAGCAAATTTGCCTGACCAGCCCGAACCACACGGCTTCTTTTATTGCTTCTTTATTTATTAATGCGAAGGCAACAGGCCGGACGCAACCGCTTTTTCAATTTTCTGCCATACCGCCCCTCTTTTTATATCTGAAACGACATAAAAACGTCTGCTGGTTACCGGCTTGTTACAAAAACATAAAATCTCTTTATAATGGCCCAACCCCGACGCATTGTGCGCGGAAGGAACCGCTACCCATCATAAAAATCGAAAGGATGTACTCAATGAAGCACTTCGAGGTCAATTTCGACGGTCTGGTCGGCCCGACTCATAACTATGCCGGCCTCTCCTACGGCAACGTTGCCTCCCAGAGCAATGCCCAGGAGGCTTCCAATCCGAAAGAGGCCGCCAAACAGGGGCTGCGCAAGATGAAGGCGCTGACCGAGCTTGGCATGACCCAGGGGGTACTGGCGCCACAAGAGCGTCCCGATCTCGCCACCCTGCGCCGCCTCGGCTTCACCGGCAACGATGCCCGGGTGCTGGAACAGGCAGCCAAGCAGGCTCCCGCCGTACTGGCTGCCTGCTATTCGGCTTCCAGCATGTGGACTGCCAACGCCGCCACCGTTTCTCCCAGTGCCGATACTCAGGATGGCCGCATTCACTTCACCCCCGCCAACCTGACTAACAAGTTTCACCGCTCTCTGGAGCCCGACGTCACGGGCCGTATCCTGCGCGCCGTGTTCAACAATGATCGCCACTTCAGCCACCACCTCCATCTGCCGGAAAATGACCACTTCGGCGACGAGGGGGCAGCCAACCACACCCGGCTCTGCCGCGCCTATGGCGAGGCGGGGGTCGAGCTGTTTGTCTATGGCCGCAGCGCCTTTGACTACTCCCGCCCGGCGCCGAAGCGCTATCCGGCCCGCCAGACTCTGGAGGCAAGCCAGGCCATCGCCCGCCTGCATGGCCTTGGCGAGGAGAGCGTGGTGTTTATTCAGCAAAACCCGGAGGTGATCGATCAGGGGGTGTTCCACAACGACGTGATCGCGGTGGGCAACCAGAACGTGCTCTTCTTCCACCAGCAGGCGTTCCTCAATACCGAGTCGGCGCTGGCCGAGGTACGTACCAAGTTTGGCGAAGGGGACCTGCACTTTATCGAAGTGCCGACTGCAGAAGTTTCCGTGCTGGATGCGGTGAAATCCTATCTGTTCAACACCCAGATCCTCACCCTGCCGAGCGGTGAGATGGCCATCATCGCCCCCACCGAGTGCCGCGATAATCCGGCGGTGTCGGCCTATCTTGGCAAGCTGCTGACGCTGGAGACCCCGATCAAGGCGGTCCACTACATGGATGTGAAACAGAGCATGCGCAATGGCGGCGGCCCGGCCTGCCTGCGACTGCGGGTTGCCATGAACGATCAGGAACTCGCCGCGGTCAATCCGGCTTGCCTCATCAACGACAGCCAGTTTACCCGCCTAGATGGCTGGGTCGATCGCCACTACCGTGACCGGCTGACCCTCGACGATCTGCGGGATCCGGCACTGGTGCAGGAGTCCCGCAGTGCGCTGGACGAGCTGACCCAGATCCTGAAACTGGGTTCGATCTACCCGTTCCAGCGCTAGATGTGATGCCCGAGAAGACCGCCGACGCTGGCGGTCTTCTGCTATCTGCCTTGTCTTCAGCGCGATCGCCAACTTGCACAGATGCTGTTTTGTGCAGAAAAGCAGCGCACAACTTGCTGATAAGCTTGAATTTTGAGCTGGATGTATCAAAAAATCGACGAACAGTCATTTTTTACTGCCAGATGCCTCATCAAGGGGTTCACAAAGCCTCTGGATCTGATAGTATGCGCCTCGCACTTGGGGAGGGGTTCCCGAGCGGCCAAAGGGATCAGACTGTAAATCTGACGGCTCTGCCTTCGAAGGTTCGAATCCTTCTCCCTCCACCATTCAAGTGCAAAGTAGTGACAATCAGGAAATACCCCGTGGAGGGGTTCCCGAGCGGCCAAAGGGATCAGACTGTAAATCTGACGGCTCTGCCTTCGAAGGTTCGAATCCTTCTCCCTCCACCATTTCCCTGATTGAAATGGCTGAATACAATTTGCTTTACCCCCGTGGAGGGGTTCCCGAGCGGCCAAAGGGATCAGACTGTAAATCTGACGGCTCTGCCTTCGAAGGTTCGAATCCTTCTCCCTCCACCATCAT